>NZ_JBHVEE010000151.1:0-20236 GCF_042802415.1 Streptomyces sp. NPDC057486
GCCCGGCCCGCCTCGGGGGGTTTGTCTGTCCGCCCGGGCGGGCGGGGGGGGGGGGGGGGGGGGGGGGCGGGCGGGCGGATCAGCGCAGTCCGGCGAAGAGATCGTTCTCGGGTATGGCCGCGCCGGTGGCGTCCTGGACACGTACGAAGGTCTCCATGCCCATCAACTCGCCGAACCTCTCCTTGCCCATCTTGAGGAAGAAGATGTTCTCGCCCTGACTGGCATGCGCGGCCAACGCGTCGAACTTCTGACCGCTGAACCCCGTCGTGTCCACCCATGTGGTGATCTCATCGTCGGGGAGGCCGATCTCGGCCATCGCGGCGGTCTCTGCAGGATCCGGCTCCGGCATGTCCTCATGAAACTCGCGCATGATCTCGCCGAACCGCTGCATCATCGAGCGAGGCATCGTGGTCCAGTACACCTTCGGTGTCAGCGCGGTCATCTCCAGCGCCGCCATCGTGATGCGGTGGGCCTGGATGTGGTCGGGGTGGCCGTAGAAGCCGTTCTCGTCGTAGGTGACGACCACATCAGGTCGGTAGTGCCGCATGAGTTCCGCGAGTCGGGCCGCGCCTTCCTGCACGGGGGTCTGCCAGAAGGATCCGGGTGCGTCGTTGCTTGGCCAGCCCATCATCCCGGAGTCGGCATAGTCCAGCGTCTCCAGATCGCTGACCTTCAGGACGTCACAGCTCGCTTCGAGTTCTTGACGGCGCATCAAGGCGACCGCCGCCGGATCGTGCCCGGGATCGCCCGGCTTGACACCTCCCGGTCCGTCACCGCAACCGCCGTCGGTACACGTCACCAGAACCGTGCGGATGCCTTCCGCCGCGTACCGCGCGAGGACCCCTCCGGTTCCGGTGGCCTCGTCGTCGGGGTGGGCGTGTACTGCCATGAGCGTCAAGGGCCGGTCAGTCATGAAACAGTTCCTCCTGCAGAAATACGTCTTGGTCCGAGTGCGCGGCGTGCGTACCGCGATCCTGGGGCCCGGATCCTGGTGGGGCGGACAACCTTGTGGTCTCCCTATTCCCCACCCGTGCGGCGCCGCCCCCTCGGTCGATGCAACCATGCCGGCCGGGCCGGCTGTTCCCGGCGCGTCCGCTTAACCTTCCGGACATCGGCGTTCAACGCGAACGAGGTGCAAGCGCGTGATCACCAGGCTTCCCGGCGGGCAGGTGGAGCGGGCCCCGACCGTCTCGAGCGCGACCTTGTTGCCGACGCCACAGAAGGGCCAGGTGGCCGTCTCGGCCGGCTCCACCCTGGCCGGCGGCCTGGGCGGCGCCTGGGCGGGTGCCGAGGTCGGCGCGGCGGTCGGTGCGGCGGTCGGGTCGATCATCCCGGGCGCCGGAACCGCGGTCGGAGGAGTCGTCGGAGGCGTGGTCGGCGGCATCGCCGGGAGCTCTCTCGGCAGTAAGGCAGGTGATCTCTTCAACAGCCTATGGTGACGCACACCGGTAGTTCCCGGTAACGCACCAGCCGATATCGCGGCCTCCGCGGTTCTCTTGGACCGCGGAGGCCAGGCCCTTGTCAGGTCACTTCATTCACGGCCCCTTTCCGGAGCCTTGCGAGGCAGCAACATCATGAACGAGCACGACAACCCCGGCCCCGTCTGGTTCGAGCCCGACCCGGAGCTGGAGGCCACCGAGGAGGGGCTTCGCTTTCTCGCCGCTCTCCGTGAGCGGGCGGAATCCGGCGCGTGGTCCTGCGATCCCGACGACACTTTCGCGAGCTTCGAGGTCTTCGAGAACCGCACCGAACTCATGGTCACCCTGGAGCTCTACGATCCCGATTCCGATCCGGAAGCACACATTCTCACCGTGGGCGCGTTCTTCACCGGCTCCCGCCTCGTCGGAGGCGAATTCCACGATCAGCTGTACACGCTGGAGCGGAACCCGGAAACGGCGATCGAGAGTTCCGGAACGCCCGAATTCCTCGCGGGGCGCGCGGCGGAGTGGTTCACCCGCATGCTCGAACTTCCCGTCCTGCGGAACGAGTTCGAGGTCGGTGGCCGGGTCGTGAACCGGCAGTGGGTGCTGGCCGGCTCGGGTCGGGAACTGACCTCCCAGTTCCGCGTGCAGCCGGGTGACCCGCTGGCCCGTACGGTCCCGGTCCGGGGCGGCCGCGCGGCAGGGGCATAGTGGCGGCAACGCCACGGACAAGCCGACTGCAGAAGATCAACGGGTGCCGTAACCCAATCCCGACCGTCGACAACCACGCCGCGTTGCCGCCGTACGCTCACCGTCGCAGCGATCTCCCCCACCGCACACCCCCAAGCCCACGAGCGATGCCCCGTGAGCCCACGGTGCCAGCAGGCATCCACCAGAGGCACCAGTATCCCAATCACCCATGCGAGCGAGAGGCTTGACCTGCCAGTCTCAGATTCGTGTCAGATATGCCATCGCTTGGCCATCGGACGTGAGATTTGGCCACGAAATCTGAGACCCTACATGGGGCGTGTAAGGTCTCGCCGCTCGTGACATGTCGATCTTGCGTGACCTGGGCGTTCTTGGCTGTCTCACGGCCTTGTCACCCATGATCAGTCTCAAATCCGTGGCATTTCCTCGCGGAGGCGAGGTCGAGATCAGGCGGCTTGCCCATGTCGGCCGAGTACACCACGCTGAGCCCCGAGCACGAGGACTACCGGCGAGCCCAGATCGCGCACCGATGAGTTTCCCGCGCCGCGCTGGTCTATACGCCGGACACCCACGGACGGAAGGCTGGACCATGCGGAAACTGATCTACGGCATGAACCTGACCCTGGACGGCTACATCGCCGCGCCCGGCGACGACATCGGCTGGAGCGTGCCGAGCGACGAGCTGTTCCAGTTCTGGTCCGACCAGTTGCAGGCGACCGACCTGACGCTGTACGGGCGCAAGCTGTGGCAGACGATGAGCTCCTACTGGCCGACCGGCGACCAGCAGCCCAACGCCACCCCGGCGGAGATCGAGTTCGCGCGCCGCTGGCGGGACATGTCGAAGGTGGTGTTCTCCTCGACGATCGACAAGGTCGACTGGAACACCCGCCTGGTCACCGGCGACGCGGTCGCCGAGATCACCCGGCTCAAGGCCGAGGACGGCGGCCCGATGGACATCGGCGGGGCGACGCTCGCCGGGGTGGCCATGCGCGCCGGGCTGATTGACGAGTACGTGCTGGCCACCGCGCCGGTCCTGGTGGGCGGCGGCACGCCCTTCTTCACCGCGCTGGACAGCTGGGTGAACCTGAACCTGGTGGAGACGCGGACGTTTCCCGGCGGCGTGGTCCTGACCAGGTACGAGACGAGGCGCTGAGCAGCTTCCCGCTGTCTCACAGCTTGGATGGGTGTTTCCTCTCACCGTCTTGAGTCATGTGCGTATGTCCTTCTCCAGGACCTGGACGTTCTTGTGGGCACCTCGCCGTATCTGTCTGTCCGTCAGCAGCCCGAACCTGTAGGGCTCGAAAAGTCATCGCAGCAGGTGAGGACGGCAACCCGGCGGGTGCGCCCTGGCACCATCTCGGCGTGATCGTTTCACTGGTGTACAAGGTGACCCGGAAGTTGCTGACACGTCCCCCCGCCCTGAACGGTAGGCAGAAATGCCGGTAGCCACACACACCTGGAAGCGGCAGCAGCAGGGGATTCGAGCATGCGTTCATGCGAGGATGGATCCATGCATGCTCCAGCGCCTTCTCTACGCTTTGGCTGCGCTACCAGGCCTTGCACTCTCCTTCGGCTCAGCCGTGCTCGGTGCCTGGGCGGACGACCACCATCATGTCTGGATAAGCCGCGCCTGCATTGCCGGCGTGGCGCTCGGGCTGGTGGTGGCGGGGGGCTGCCTCTTGTTCGCGATCACTCCCCGGGCCTGGCGCCGGATCGTTTTCCCTCACTGGCCGGAAGGGCAGGACGGATTGTTCGAGCACAGCCGGTTGAAGCTCCCCCCTATCGATCGACGAGATCGGACCTGACGTGCCACGTCACCAAGCAGTCCACGGCTATCTCACTGCCGACGGCACGGGCATGGGGATGACGCCGCGGCAGTGGAGCGGGCGACTCGAGACGGCAGGTAGGAAGCCGGGCGTCTCCTGGGCCGAAGTGGCGCTCGTGTCCTCGGTCTGTTGGGTGGTCACCGGCGTCGGGTATACCGTTTTCGCCGCCTTCGACGAGCAGGGCCTCTCCGTCGCACCTCTGCTCGGATACGGGCTGGCTCAGTGGTTCTGGACGCGGCACCGTGACTGGACCGCCGCACTTGCGGCGGCCGTCGCAGGGGCGATCGCCCTGTTCGGGCTTGTCGACGTCCTGCGGCCGGACCTGGGCCGGTTCGTCGGCGATGCCCTTGCCACGGGGTTCGGGGCAACGGCCGCCCTGGTCGTCTTCGCCCTCGTCGGCCGCTTCCGAGCACGGACGGGGCGCTGACGTTCGTAAAGGCGGTCGCCGCGACCAGCATCACGACGGCCTCTCCCCGGCGTGGCGAAGGCGCTGGAACGGTCCATGGTCTCAGCGCTGCGCATCCTCGGGGGCGAGCAGGCTGTGAACTCGGCGATCGCGTCCGGGGACGGCTTGACGTAGCGGAGGACGTTCTCTGGCTTCTTGTGCCGGGACTTCGCCATCAGCGTCAACAGTGAGACGCCCTGCTCACCGAAGTGGGTTAGGGAGGTGCCGGTACTCGTGCAGATCCCAGCCCGTCCCGGGCCCGCGCACGACCATGTGCTCGTCCAGCAGGGCCCGGGCCCGCCTGTGCGACAGCCGTTCGAACCCGGTGGTCGGCAAGCGAAGCAGGGCCGCGAGTACCGTGCGGTCCCTGCGGGTGAAGGCCGGCTCGGGGTTGCTGCGTGCAGGACGGCCGGCTGGTGCCGGAGCATCAGTATCTCGACATCCTTGGCCGCGGAGGCACGGGCCAGCAGGCGCAGCCAGCCGATCATCAGGCAGCCGAATCGGTGGACCAGACGGAACGTCGCGATGCCCAAGCATGCGCCGACGGGCTCACGAACACCCTCGAAGTGATCACATCGTGCCTCTGAAGTCGCAGCTCAGCACAGGTGACAGGATCGTCGGCGCCCACAGGCCGCACGACACATCAGCAGTGACAGTGCCCCGGTCAGTGTCGTCGTTGCATGCCCCGCATCTACTGGTCCCTCACCCTGAAGTTGAGAGTGAGACATCACTCGACTGGCACATCAGGGCTCTACTCGTGCGTAATATCTCTAGACACTGCTGTGCATTGCGGCAGTTGTTCCCTGTGGGTGTCCCAGTCAGCGCAGACGGGGCACCTGCCTCCACCCGCTCGCGGACCGGGTTCGTGGTTTTCACAGCCGTACCCGCGAGCTGCAGAAAGGCCCATGACATGTCTGAAATTCAGGCCCAAACCACAGGACTGGCGTCGCAGTACATCGCCCAGGTGACCGGTGACCTCGAGCGCAACGTCAAGGATCAGGAACGTATCAGTGGGGAAATCAAGGTCTTGCAGGAGCAGTTGGCTGCGCTGCAGCACGACCACTCCGTGCTGGTGAGCATGCAGGAGGCGCTCGGCGGCGCGAGCCCCGCCGACGAGGCGGACACCACGGCCACGCCGACCGTGCCGCGCCAGGCCACGACCGAACCCCAGCAGCGGAAGCCGAAGAAGGCAGCCGCCACGAGTGCCAAGGCGACGGCGTCCAAGAAGAGCGCCCCCAAGGCCTCATCCGCGAAGGCCTCGTCCGCGAAGACACCCAAGACGGACACCAAGCCGACCCTCGTCAACCTGATCCGGGGCCACCTGGAGCAGCAGAGCGAGCCGCGTTCCGCCGCCGAGATCTCCGCCGCGCTCACGCAGGCCCACCCCGACCGCGGCGTCAAGACCACCGTTGTGCGTACCACCCTCGAAGGGCTGGTCGCGAAGAGCCTGGCTCACCGCAGCAAGCAGGGCTCGTCCGTCTTCTACACCGCGACGACCGCGTCGGAGCCCGCTGCCACCGCCCCTCAGCAGGATGCAGTGGCCGGCTGAGCACCCGCAGGAGCGCCCAACTCACCGCGATCACCGGCGGTCCGGTGGCGCCCGGCCGAAACCTCGTGCAGGCGGGCCCGGCTCGCGTTCGACGGTGCGGGAGTGGGCCTCCCCACGCCGTTGCCTGCGCCCTCGGCACCAGCTTGCCTGCTCGCCCTGGTCGCAGGCCAGGACGTGGGGCCGGCCAAGGACTCCGACGGCCACCACGGACGCTGACGCATCGATGGCGCGTTCGACCGGGGGTCGCCATCGACGGTATTCGCCTTGCCAGGCGGTGTCGGTGGCGGCCTGGTGGCGGGCTGCGGTCAGCAGTTCGTGCTGGGGGGGACGTTGATGACCCGGCCGGTCTTGGAGGTAGTGCAGCGTTCCCGCAGGGGCAGCCGGTGCACGGCCGTTTGAACTGGCCGGTGCGGCCCCCGTCGGCCTTGGTGCGGCCCGGATTTGCACCGCGCCGCCGCCCTCAACCTGCGCCGACTGATCGATCTCGGACTCACCCGCGCCAGTGGCACCTGGCACCTGGCACCTCGCCCCGACCACCCCATGACGAAGAAGGGGCTGCCCGGCCTACGGCCGGGCGGCCCCTCGTTCAAGATTTCCAGCAGTCTTCCGGGCCTGGCCGATCCGACCAGGTCGACGCCCGTCAATCCTTGCCGGGTCACACCCCGGTGAGAGCTTCCTGCGGCTGCAGCTCCTCTGCGGCGAGCGCCTTGTTGCGCCGCACCGAGGACCAGAACGACCAGCCGATCAGCACCACGCCGATCAGGCCGGTGATGATCTCGTTGATCTGGTACTGGATGGTGATGAGCAGGATCACGGCGAGCGCGCCGATCGCGTAGTGCGCGCCGTGCTCCAGGTAGACGTAGTCGTCCAGGGTGCCTTGGCGGACGAGATAGACCGTGAGGGAGCGGACGTACATGGCGCCGATGCCCAGACCGAGCGCCATCGGTACGATGTCGTTGGTGATGGCGAAGGCTCCGATGACGCCGTCGAAGGAGAAGGACGCGTCGAGGACCTCGAGGTAGAGGAACAGAAAGAACGCGGCCTTGCCGACCATCACGACGGCCGGTACGGGCTTGCCCGCCTTCTTCGCCTTTTCCTCGGCCTCGTGCTCTCGCTCCTCTTCCTCCTCGAGCCTGTTCTCGAAGAAGCCGGAGAGGCCCCCGACGACCAGATACGTGATCAGACCGGCGATTCCGGAGATCAGTACGGTCTCAGCCTTGTCCGCGTGCCCGGCGTGCTGGTGGGCGTTGACCGCGAAGGTCATCGAGCTGATGAGCAGCACGATCAGGGCGATGCAGACCGACAGCATGTCGATTTTGCCGAGTTTGGCCAGCGGCCGCTCCAGCCGGGCCAGCCACCTGATGTCTCGCTCCTCGAAGACGAAGTCGAGGAAGATCATGAACAGGAACATCCCGCCGAAGGCCGCGATCGACGGATGCGCGTCGGTGACCAACTGCTCGTAGCGCTCGGCATCGTTCAATGCCAGGTCGACCGCCTCGATGGGCCCCATCTTCGCGCTGACGGCGACGATCACGACGGGGAAGACCAGCCGCATACCGAACACAGCGATGAGCACACCGACCGTGAGGAAGATTTTCTGCCAGAAGGCACTCATCTTCCTCAGGACTCCGGCGTTGACCACCGCGTTGTCGAAGGACAGCGAGATCTCGAGGACGGACAGGATCAAGACGACCCCGAACGCGGTCCACCCGCCGTAGAGCACCGCTGCGACCAGACCGAGTGCGGTGACAGCGAACGACCAGCCGAAGGTTTTCAGAACCACTGGTACCCAATCGTGTAGAAGGGGGTGCTGACGAACTCGTGCATGGTTGGCCAGCACGCACCCCGAGGCGACGGAATGTCAGGAATCTGCTTTCACCGCGAGGACCGGACACGGCGAATCCAGGAGGATCCGCTGCGCCGAGGATCCCAGGAGAAGCTTGCCGACCGCGCTGCGGTGCCTCAGCCCGATCACCACCAGGGAGACCTCGGACGACCCCGCCAGCTCGACTATCTCCTCGGCAGCATCGCGCCCGCCGACCACCTGGCGTATGTCGAAGTCGACACCCAGCTCGGTCAGGTCCTGTCGGACATGGTCGAGGTCTTTCTGCTGTGCGAAACCGCGGTCGACGTAGGCGTCGCCTCGCGAGGCATTCATCACCAGCAGGGTCTCGCCCCGGGTGCGGGCCTCGTCGACTCCCGCGCGCAGGGCCGCCTCTCCTTCCGGCGAGGGCACATATCCAACCAGTACCGTCATGACTGCCCCTTTCAGGCCCGTTGCTGAACGAGCGGACGCACGATGTGGCGGCGGACCAGCGGCCAGGCCAGTACGAGCACGATCGCCGCGTAGATCACATAGGACACCGGTCCGCCCAGCAGACCGGACAGGTCGCCGCCCGACAGCTGAAGCGATCGCCGGCCCTGCAGTTCCGCGCGGGGGCCGAGGATGACGCCGACGATCAGCGGCAGCACCGGCAGCCCGAATCTCCGCATCCCGAAACCGATCAGCCCCAGCGTCAGGAGGAGGAACAGGTCCAAGGGCTGGGCGTTGACCGCGTAGGCACCCATCGACGCGAAGAACACAATTCCCGCGTACAGATAGGGGCGCGGTATCCGCAGCAGCCTGGCCCAGGCCGGCGCAAGCGGCAGATTCAGCAGGAGCAGCAGCAGATTGCCGATGAACAGGCTGGCAATCAGCGCCCAGACAAGCCCCGATTCACGCTCGAACAGCAGAGGGCCGGGCTGGATGCCGTACGACTGGAATGCCGCGAGCATGACCGCGGCGGTCGCGTTCGTCGGCAGCCCGATGGCGAGCATCGGCACCAGGGTGCCCGCCGCGGACGCGTTGTTCGCCGCCTCCGGGCCGGCAACTCCCTCGATCGCCCCCTTGCCGAACTGCTCTGGGTGCTTGGTCAGCTTTTTCTCTGTGGCGTACGACAGGAACGTCGGGATCTCCGCGCCACCGGCCGGCATGGCCCCGAAGGGAAAGCCGAAGACGGTGCCGCGCAGCCATGGCTTCCAGGACCGTTTCCAGTCCTCCCGGCCCATCCACGGCACGCCGACGGGGATCACCCCCGCGGGCTTACGCCGCAGATGCGCCGCCACCCAGAGGGCTTCGCCGACGGCGAAGATTCCGACGGCGACCACCACCACGTCAATGCCGTCGGCGAGCTGGGGGACGTCGAAGGTGAGCCGCTGCTGACCGGAGACCGAGTCGATTCCGACGATCCCGATCACCAGGCCGACGAGCAGCGAGGCGAACCCGCGGATGCGCGACGAGCCGAGCACTGCGGTGACCGCGATGAAGGACAGCAGCATGATTGCGAAGTAGTCCGGTGCGCCGAGGCCGACCGCGAAGTCCACCACGAGCGGGGCAACGAGCACCAGCAGCAGAGTGCCGATCGTTCCGGCGACGAAGGATCCGATCGCCGCGGTGGCGAGCGCCTGCGCCGCCCGGCCGGCCTTGGCCATCTTGTTGCCCTCGATGGCCGTGACGACCGAGGACGACTCGCCGGGCGTATTCAGCAGGATCGAGGTGGTCGAACCGCCGTACATGCCTCCGTAGAAGATGCCGGCGAACATGATGAATGCCTGGGTCGGCTCCATCCCGTACGTCACTGGCAGTAGCAGGGCCACGGTCATGGCCGGGCCGATGCCGGGCATGACCCCGACCGCCGTGCCGATCGTGACGCCGATCAACGCCAGCAGAAGGTTCATCGGGGTGACGACGTGCGCGAACCCCTCGAGTAGATGATTCAGGTTGTCCATTACAGGATTCCTTGCAGCACGCCGGCCGGGAGATTGACGCCGAGCCCGATCGCGAAGGCGTAGAACGTGATCAGCGACAGCGCTACCGCGATCGCCAGGTTGCGCAGGTAGTGCCGGTTGCCCAGGGCGAAGGCCGTTCCCCAGAACAGGAGGGCCCCGCTGATCACCCAGCCGAGGGGTTCGATCAACACCGCATTGACGACGAACGCGCCGATCAACAGCAGCACTGTGCGCCAGTCGATCGGATTCGTCAGGTCGACGTCTTCGCCGGCCTCCGGTTCGGCGCGGCCGCCCCGCGCGACGTCGACGGTGTACACCAGGGCGATCACGAGGAGCAGTGCGCCGAGGAGCACCGGTACCGTGCGCGGCCCGATCGGGTCGGTGCTGCTCGTCGTGTGTGCGATCCCGGTGGCATCGACGATCACCAGTACGCCCAGCAGGGCGAGGAACGCGCACACACCGTACTGTGCGCGGTCCGCCCCCGAGGGCCGGCGGGAACCCGAGTCGGCGCGCTCATCGACGTCCAGGCTCATGCCAGGCCGAGCTCTGTGAGGATGCCGGCAACGGCCTTGTCCTGTTCCGTCAGGTAGGTGGCGAACTCGTCGCCTGTGGTGAACGCGTCGGTCCAGCCGTGCTTGGTCAGTTCGGCCTTCCACTCCTTGGAGCCGTGCATCGCGGTCAGCGAGTCGATCCAGACCTTCTTGTCGGCGTCGCTGATGCCGGGCGGGGCGACGATTCCGCGCCAGTTGGTGAAGACCATGTCGATACCCGAAGACTTCAGTGTCGGGGCATCCTTGAGGGCGTCGATCGGCTTCTCGCTGGTCACCGCGAGCACCCGCACCTGACCCGCCTCGATCTGGTCGAGGAATTCGCCGAAACCACTGGCACCGAAGGCGATCTTGTTACCGAGGATCGCCGGGAGCAGCTCACCACCACCGTCGTAGCCGATGTAGTTGACCTTCTTCGGGTCGATGCCGACCGTCTTGGCCAGCTGCATCGGAAGCAGGTGGTCCGGTCCGCCGGGCGAGGAGCCGCCCCCGACAGCTATGCCCTTGGGGTTCTTCTTCCAGGCGGTGACGAGATCGTCGATCGTCTTGTACGGAGAGCTCTTGGGCACGACGATCGCGCCCGCTTCCTCCATCAGCTTGGCGATCGGCGTGGTCTGGGAGAGCGTCGCCTTCGACTTCGAGGCGTACGCAGCACCGACGACTCCCAGCCCCATCTGCATCGTGAGCTTGCCGTTGCCCTTTTCGTTCACAGTGCGCTGCAGACCGACCGTGCCTCCGGCGCCCGGAAGATTGAACACCTGAATTCCGGACGCGATCTTGGTGTCCTCCATCACCTTGGCCGCCGTCCGCGCCGTGGTGTCGTACCCACCGCCCGGGGTGTTGGGGACCATGATCCGCAGGCCGGTGACGGGCTCGTCGCTCTTGCCCGTCCCCTTCTTCTCCGCGGTGGCGCCGCAGGCGCCTACCGCGAGCATGGACATGGCAGCCAGGGCGCTGACGACAGCGGCTCTGCGAGTTCTCATGGCTTGTCTCTTTCACTTCCGGCAGTCGGACGCCATGATTGTGCGACTCGGCAGACGCCACGTCTGTGTTGTGTCAGCATTGAAGATTGAGTTCATTGTGGTCGTAACTTTTCGCCGCCATACCCTCGCGGGCGAGCTGTTGGTACTCCAGCTCGCCATCGTCGTCGTGGTGCTGCTGGCGGTCGCCGCCGTCTCGCTGGCCCAGTCGGAAGCGACCTTCAACCGGGTCGAAGGACGCCGGGTCACCGCGCTGGCCGAGCAGTTGGCCGGCAACCCCTTGATGTCCAGCCAGCTCGGCCGACCGGCGTCGGGTGAGACGCTCGCCCCGCTCGTCCAGACCACGCTGACCCAGTCGGGTGTCACCTCCGTGACGGTCGCCGACAGCAGCGGCAGGATTGTCAGCTCCACGAATCCCACAGCCATCGGTACAAGGTTGCCGCTCGGCCCCGGCGTCGCCCAGGCCCGCGGCTGGTCGGGCAAGCTGGTCCTGGACGGTGCCCACGAGCTGGTGGCCCAGGTGCCGGTGCTCAAAGCGGCTCAACCCAACCTCGGCCGACATCTCGGCACGGTGATGATCGGTGAGGCGTCACCGACGGTCTGGCAGCGGCTGAATGGCGCGTCATCGTATCTGCTCGCCTACCTCGGCATTGCGAGCGGACTCGGCCTGATCGGATCGTGGCTGCTGGCCCGGCGTACCAAACGCCAGACCCTCGGGTTGGAGCCACGCGAGATCGCAGGGCTCGCCGAGCACCGCGAGGCAATGCTGTACGGGATCGCAGAAGGCGTGATCGCCCTCGACCCGCAGTTGCGGCTCACCCTGGTGAACGAGGTCGGCAGGCGGTTGCTCGATCTGCCCGAGCACTGTGTGGGGATGAGCTTGACCGACCTCCGGATCGAGGGCCGCCTGCACGACGTACTCGCAGGATCCCCCGGTGACACGGCCGAGCGCCGCGACGAGGTCGTCATACGCCGGAGTCGGGTTCTGGTGATGAACCGGATGACCGTCACCAAGGACGGCCGCGAGCTCGGCTCGGTCACGACCTTGCGGGACCGTACCGAACTGGCGCAACTGGAACGCGAGATCGGATCGTTCCGCAGCTCAGCCGAGCTACTGCGCGCGCAGGCACACGAGTTCACCAACCAGCTGCACACGATTTCCGGGCTGATCCAGATCGGTAAGCACGACGAGGTGGTGCAGTACGTCCGCGCGCTGAGCCGGCACCGCCATTCCCTGGACACGACCCTGACCAGGCGGGTTCGCGACATGGCCGTCAGCGCTCTGTTGATGGCGAAGTCCTCGCTCGCGGCCGAACGGAAGGTCGTGCTGCGCGTCTCGGAGCATACGGCGCTCGACCGGCTGGCACCGGAGGACTCGGTGGACGTGGCGACAGTGATCGGCAACCTCGTCGACAACGCCGTCGACGCCGCGACAGCGGGCGACGACGGCCACGATGCCTGGGTGGAGGTCGAATTGCGGCAGGACGCATCCAGCGTGGAGATCGTGGTGCGCGACTCAGGACCCGGCGTGGCACCCGAGCTCGCCCAGGAAGTCTTCTTGCACGGCTTCACCACGAAAGCTGCCCAGGAGGGGGATCGCGGTATCGGGCTGGCGCTCACCCGGCTGGTCTGCGAGCGCCGCGGCGGCGAGGTCGCGGTGACCAACACACCCGACGGCGCCATGTTCACCGCGAGGATGTCCGTCGGCAACCTGGCCGGCGCGGTACCGGAAGGAGCCTCCCGATGATCGACGTACTGGTCGTCGACGACGACTTCATGGTGGCAAGTGTCCACCAGAATTTCGTCGACCGCGTCGAGCCCTTCCGGGTCGTCGGCACGGCGAACACCGGCGAGCAGGCGATCACGGCCGTCGGCGAGCTGCGCCCCGACCTGGTCCTGCTCGACCTCTATCTTCCGGACATGTTCGGCCTGGACGTCATTCCACGCCTGCGGACCGCCGGGCACGACTGTGACGTCATGGTGATCAGCGCCTCGCGCGAGACCGACGTGGTCCGCCGCTCCGTCCGCCAGGGTGTGGTCAACTACCTGCTGAAGCCGTTCGACTTCGAAGACCTGCGTCCCCGCCTCGTACGGTACGCCGCCCAGCGCAACAGCCTGCTCACCACAGTCGTCAGAGGTCAGGCCGACGTGGACCGGGTACTGACCGGGGCCGGCTTGTCGGCATCGAGTGTCGCGTTGCCGAAGGGCATGAGCGTGGAGACCGCAGAGCTGATCGAACGCACACTGTGCGATACCGACGGAACGCTGTCCGCGGCCGAGTGCGCGGCCCGGACCGGCATCTCCCGGGTCAGCGCCCGTCGTTACCTCGAATACTTCCACGACACCGGCCGCGCCGACGTGTCCTTGCGGTACGGAGCCGCCGGCAGACCCGAGCGCCGCTACGGTTGGCGCGCCTGAGTTCGCTCTTGCCGGTCCGGCCGCCACGGGCCCAGTCCCTCCCCACTCACACAGCAGCGAAGTCATGGGGAGCAGTGACGGCAACGCGACGTGAGCTCGGAAGATGCGGCACACCCCAGCGGTCCGGGCCCGCGGACCCGTTCCGCTTCCGGGACACGTTGCCGGGTGCCGTCGCCGTCCGCGCCCGTTGCCGTCGGTGCCGCCGTCATCGTCGTCGGCGCACGTCCACCAGGCGGGCCGGCACACGCTGTTGCAGCGCGCGCAGAGGTGACACGCGTAGAACACCTGTCAGTTGCCCGGTGGAAACCTGACGACTTTACAACATCTATGCCGCACGGCGCGTTCCCCCAGACGCGCGGGAGCGGTGCTCGCGGCCCGCCCCATCCGTCTCGCGAAAGGCACCGTCATGAAGTCTCGCTTCAGATCCCACCGTCCCTCGCGTGTCAGTCTGTTGACGGCCACCGCGCTCACGAGCGCGCTGACAGCCACGATGCTTGCCCTGCCCGCACCTGCGTCGGCTGCCACCGTCACCATCGCATCGCTCCAGGGAAACAAGCGCATCTCGCCCTACAACGGCCAGCAGGTGACGGTCAGTGGAGTCGTCACCGCGATCCGCTCCACGGGGTCCTCGCGCGGCTACTGGATCCAGGACTCGGTCGGCGACGGCAACCCGGCCACCAGCGAGGCCGTCTTCGCGTACACCGGATCCAGCACGCCTTCCACCAAGGTCGGCAACATGGTCACCGTCAGGGGCAGTGTCTCCGAGTACTACCCGGGCGGTTCTTCGGCAGGCGGGCAGTCCATCACCGAGCTGACCCAGCCCCAGATCCAGTCGACCGTCTCCACCGGCAACCCGCTGCCCGCCCCCGTGGTGCTCGACGCCGCATCGATCCCCGCCGCCTACGCCCCCAGCGGCAACCTCGAGAGCCTCACCCTGGCCCCCTCCAGCTACGCCCTCGACCTGTACGAGTCGCTGGAGGGCATGCGCGTCCAGGTCGACAACGCGCGTGTCGTCGGTGCGAGCACTGAGTACAACGAGCTGTTCGTCACCACGAAGCCGACCGAGAATCCCAGCCCTCGCGGCGGCACCGTCTACGGTTCGTACACCTCGCAGAACACCGGACGCGTCAAGGTCATGTCGCTGACCGGTGCCTTCCCGACCGCCGACGTCGGCGACGTCCTCGGCGGCAGCACCGTGGGCCCGCTCGACTACGACGGCTTCGGCGGCTACACCGTCCAGGCCACCACCCTGGGCGCACTCACCGACAACAACCTCGCCCGTGAGACGACCCGGGCCCAGACCTCCGGCGAACTGGCCGTCGCCACCTACAACGTGGAGAACCTGGACCCGACCGACCCGCAGTCCAAGTTCGACCGGCTCGCAGCCGGCATCGTCACCAACCTGTCCTCCCCCGACATCGTGGCCCTGGAGGAGATCCAGGACAACAACGGTGCCACCAACAACGGCGTGGTAGCCGCCGATCAGACCTACACCAAGCTGATCAACGCCATCACCGCGGCCGGCGGCCCGACGTACGCCTACCGCCAGATCAACCCGGCCAACAACCAGGACGGCGGCGAGCCCGGCGGCAACATCCGCGTCGGCTTCCTTTACAACCCCGCACGTGTCGGTTTCACGGACCGCCCCGGCGGCACCTCCACCAACGCGGTGTCCGTGGTCAACAACGGCGGCACCGCCGCCCTGTCGTACTCGCCCGGCCGGATCAACCCCACCAACTCCGCCTGGAGCAGCAGCCGCAAGCCCCTGGCCGGCGAGTTCACCTTCCAGGGCCAGACGGTCTTCGTGATCGCCAACCACTTCACATCCAAGGGCGGCGACCAGCCCCTCAACGCCCGCGTCCAGCCGCCCACCCGCAGCTCGGAGACCCAGCGCGCCCAGCAGGCCGCCCAGGTCAACACCTTCGTGAAGCAGCTCCTGACCGTCCAGCCCAGCGCCCGGGCCGTGGTCCTCGGTGACCTCAACGACTTCGAGTTCTCCGGCACCGTGTCCACCCTGACCTCGGGCACCGGCCTCATCGACCTGCCCGCCACGCTGCCCGCCGGAGAGCGCTACACCTACGTGTACCAGGGCAACTCCCAGGTCTTGGACCACATCCTGACCAGCCCCTCGCTGTCCTCGTACGACTACGACATCGTCCACATCAACGCCGAGTTCGCGGACAAGGCCAGCGACCACGACCCCCAGGTCGTCCGTCTGATTCCCTGACGGCTTCAGTACCATTCGACGAGCGCCCACCCGGCTCCCCGGGCGGGCGTTCCGTCGTTTCCGGGGCGACTGTTCCGCGCCGCCGCAGGAGCATCACCGAGCGCAGGGCCTCACCGCGGTGCATCTTCTCGAACGCTGCCTCGATCTCGCCCAGGGCGATCGTCTCGCTGACGAAGCCGAACGGCTTCACGCACAGGACTGCTGACTCGCGTGGATTCGCCTAGATCCCCAGGTGGGGGTCTCCTTCGCCAGGCGCAGGACCAGGACGCGGATGGAGTGCACGGTCGGTGGTCGTCCCGGGCCCTTGGAGCGCGGGGTCGGCCGGAACGGGCGGCACGCTGCATGAGTTGGCCCTGCACATGACCCACATCGCCGCGGATACATCACGTTTCCGCCGCGTCATCCATCAGCCGATCAGTGAGCGTTGCTGCCATGAGGCCGGCGCAGGCTGCCCGGTCAGGAGCAGTACTACGGAGTCCCTACGGTCGAGTCCCGGCGGATGAGCCTGCTTGTCAGCATGACTTGGTGGTCTTCGGGATCCCCGCCCTCGATGATCGCGCGCAGCGCCCTGCCCGCCGCGTCGCCGAGTTCGCGGGCGGGGAGGCTCACGCTTGTAAGGCTCGGGCTCATGTGGCGCGAGTACGGGAGGTCGTCGAAGCCGGCGACGGCGAGTGCATCGGGGACACTCACGCCGGCGACGCGGGCGGCTGCAAGGATCCCGTATGCGTGGGTGTCGGTGCATCCGACCACCGCGCTGATGCCGGCCGCCTGCCACGCGGGCCAGACTTTGGCGAAGACACTGGCGGCATCGTCGACAGCGGTGAGCGAGCTGGCCTGATAACAGGCCTCAAGCCCCAGATCCGCTGCCGTGTCGCAGAACGCCTCGCGCCGCACCCGGAAGGTCTCCACCTCGACGACGCTGTCGAGGTAGGCGACGCGCCGGTGGCCGAGGTCCGCGAGATGACGGGCCAACTCGGCTGCGCCGCCCGCTACATCGAGGTTGACGGTGGGCCAGGTGGTACTGAGCCCCGGGGCGTCCAGCAGAACGGCCCGTGTTCCGACGGGAAGGCTCGCGACCAGCTCCGCGTTCGGGGCGTCGATGAGGAAGCCTGCCGGGCGCTGCGAGATCAGGCGGGGGATGCTCGCAGGGTCGGTCGGGCTGCCGGGGTCGCTCACGGACAACAACAGCTCGTACCGATCGCCGAGCGCCGCGCGGGCGGCGGAGATCAGATCGGCGTAGAAGGGGTTGGTGATGTCCGTTGCGATGAGTACGACCACGGGGCTGAACCCCTTGGAGAGGGAGCTGCCGGCAGTGTCCACCACGTAGCCCAGGCGTGCGACTGCGTTCTCGACCTTTTCCCTGTTTGCGGCAGAGACACGCCCACGCGCTTTGCCGCTGACCACGAGTGAGACGGTGGCGGTCGAGACCCCCGCCTCGCGCGCGACCATCGCTGCCGTCACGCGCCGGGAGCCTGCGGGGCGGGGAAGCGGACTGCCGTCGGCCGTATCCATGTGCCGCATTGTACTGGGGGTGTCCCGCCCAGCCTCACCATGGGGTGAAACGTTTGACGTCAAGCGTTTGACGTCAAACGCTTGACGTGAATCTTTGCTGGTGTCACAGTCGTGTGATCCCCCCGGCCGCCTGCAGCAGCCCCAGTTCCCGACGACGCGGAGCCCCGCCATGTCCCTTTCCCCACGTGAATCCAGTCCGCGCAAGATCATCCTCGATTGCGACCCCGGCCACGATGACGCAGTGGCCCTCCTTCTGGCCCACGGAAACCCGAACATCGAGCTGCTGGCCGTGACGACCGTGGTCGGCAACCAGACACTGGAGAAGGTCACACGCAACGCGCTGTCCGTGGCTGCCGTCGCCGGTATCACCGGGGTCCCGTTCGCGGCCGGCTGTTCCCGGCCGCTGGTCCGCCCGATCGAGATCGCGCCGGACATCCACGGCGATTCGGGTCTCGACGGGCCCGACCTTCGCAAGCCGGCCTTCGAGCTCGATCCGCGTCACGCCGTCGACCTCATCATCGACACGGTCATGGCCCATGAGCCCGGAACCGTGACCCTCGTCCCCACGGCCGGACTGACGAATATCGCGATGGCCGCCCGGAAGGAGCCGCGGATCGTCGAGCGGGTCCGCGAGGTCGTCCTGATGGGGGGCGGATACCACGTGGGCAACTGGAGCGCCGTCGCGGAGTTCAACATCAAGATCGACCCCGAGGCCGCTCACATCGTCTTCAACGAGTCCTGGCCTGTCGTCATGGTGGGCCTCGACCTCACCCATCAGGCCCTCGCGACGCCGGATGTGGTCGAGCGCTTCGCCGCGATCGGCACGGGTCCTGCGAAGTTCGTCGTCGAGCTGATGGACTTCTTCGCGGCGACGTACAAGGACGCTCAGGGCTTCGACCACCCGCCCGTGCACGATCCGTGCGCCGTCGCCTACGTCATCGACCCCACGGTCATGACGACCAGGCGCGTCCCCGTGGACATCGAACTCACCGGTACACTCACCCTCGGAATGACCGTCGCCGACTTCCGTGCCCCCGCACCGGAGAACTGCAACACCTCGGTGGCCGTCGAGCTGGACCGTGAGAAGTTCTGGGACCTCGTCGTCGACGCCGTGAGGAACATCGGCGAGCCGTCCTCGGAGGTGTCTGCAGAATGAGCGTGCAGACGAGCCCAAGTACCGAAACGTCGGTTACGAGAACCGGCGTCCTGACCGTAGCGCTCCTTGCAGCGTGCGTGGCGTTCCAGCTGAATGCATCGATGCTCAGCCCCGCGCTGGTGTCGATGGCGCGCGAGCTGCATACCGACCAGGCCGTGATCGACCTGTCCCAGACATGGTTCTTCACGGCTGCGGCGCTCTTCTCCCTGTTCCTGCCGCGGCTGAGCGACATCGTGGGCCGCAAGCGCGTCCTCGTCGCGATGATGGTGCTCATGGCTGCGGGCTCCATGATCGCTGCGCTGGCCCCTGACGTGAGCTGGCTCTTCGTGGGGCGCATCATCCAGGGTGTGTCCGGACCTACGGTCCCGCTGTGCCTCATGATGCTCCGGTCCGCCACGGCGGATCCGCGCCGCTACGGGGCGCTCCTGGGCGTCATCACCGCCGTCAACGGGGGCGTCGCCGGGATTGACTCGTTCGTCGGCGGCTACTTCACCGAGCACTTCGGCTTCCGCAGCCTCTTCTGGATCATGATGGTCCTCGCCGTCGTCGCTGCCGTCCTCGTCGCGACCAAGGCACCTGAGACCCGCCCGGGAGCCGGCACATCGATGGACTGGGCCGGGGTGTTCTGCATCGTCGTCGCCGTCGGCGCCGTCCTTGTCGCGCTCAACCAGGCGGCTGGTCTCGTCGCCGCGTTCGACAGCGGCACGCTCCTCGTCTCGGTACTGCTGGCCGCCCTTGGCGTCGCGGCCTTCGCGGGCTTCTGGGCGGTGGAGAAGCGGGCGGCCCAACCCATGGTCGAAATCGTGCACCTCCGCCAGCGCGCGACATGGGCTCCGCTGCTGACGACCGTGATGACCATGACCGGCATCTTCGCGGTGATCAACGGGATCGTGCCCGCCTATGTTCAGGCTGCCGCGCCCGGCTTCGCGGTCGGCCCCACGGAAATGTCTTTGATCATCCTCACCCCCTACGCCCTGCTCGGCTGGGCGGCCGGCCCGCTCAGCGGACGCCTCGCCCCCGTGCTCGGTTACGGAAAGATGCTGCGGATCGGCCTGCTCGGAAGTCTCGTGGCGCTCGCGGTCATCGCGTTCCTGGGCCTGGCGAGCCTTCCCGTCATGGTGGCGGGCACAGCACTCCTGGGCATCGCGTACGCGGGAACCGCGAACATCATGCTCAACGGTCTCGGTATCGTCCTCTCCCCGAAGGCCAACCCCGGCTTTCTGCCGGGCATGAACGCCGGTGCGTTCAACCTCGGCGCCGGCCTGAGCTTCCTCGTCCTGCCCGCAGTCCGCCAGGCCACGGAGTCGCTCGGCGACACCCGGACCTCGTACCAGATCGTCGTCCTGGCCGGCTTCCTCGTCACCCTTGCGGCATTTGCCGTGTCGTTCCTCATCCCGCGCCCGGTGGAAGCCGAGGTGTCGCGCTGACCGGCAGCACCGTCGGCTCCCCCATGCGGATCTGACGCTTCTGCCCCTCGAACGGCCGGATGTCCGTCGAGCCCGACGCACCGATCGTGGTGGCGCGCAGGGTGCAGATGACGGCTGGCCTTCGCTCCGACAGAGGGAAACCGTCCTGGAGGCCGGCCGCTCGCTCCGCACCCACAGGGCGCATCCGGGCCCGGGCCCGCATACCAGGACAACCACATGGCGCGCGCCCACGGTGTGGGCGGGGGGGTGGC
>NZ_JBHVEE010000151.1:20246-23778 GCF_042802415.1 Streptomyces sp. NPDC057486
GTTTGGCGGTCGCGCCCGCCCCACCTAGGGGGGTGGGGCGCTGGTGGCTTTGGCGGGGGGGCCTGCGCCCCCACTGTGGAACCCGGGCCGGGGGGCCGGCCGCGCGCCCCCCACACAGCGCGCGCCCCCGGCCCGGGAACGGCATCCGAGTCAAGCCTGAGGGCGCTCGCCCAGGTGGTGCGCGGGCTGGTCCAGGGAGCGCTCGCAGAGCAGCCCGCGGAAACCGACGCGCTGCCCGGCACCCATCGCACTGATCGAACGGAAAACACAATCACATGGACACGACAGCCTCTCCCCACAGCACGGACACCGTATGTGTGGTCGGTTCCATCAACGCAGACCTGAGTGTCGCCACGGAGCACCTGCCCCAGCCGGGACAGACCGTCCGCGGCGGCGGGCTGGTGATCGGTTCCGGCGGCAAGTCGGCCAACCAGGCAGTGGCCGCGTCCCGCATCGGCGCATCCGTGAGCATGGTGGGTGCGGTCGGCCGCGACGAGCACGGCGGCATCCTGCGCGGCGCGCTCGAACGGGAAGGCATCGACACCTCCCGGGTGCAGTCCTTCTCGGACGTCGCCACCGGCACGGCGTTGATCACCATCGACCACGAAGGCGAGAACACCATCGTCGTCTCCCCGGGAGCCAACGGCGTCCTGTGCGACCGGGACATCGAACTTGCCCGAGGGACCATCGCCCAGGCAGCGGTGCTCGGCCTCGCCTTCGAAGTCGACGACCGGGTGCTCCTCACCGCGGCTCGGATCGCCCACAGCTCCGGAGGCCGGGTCGTGCTCAACCCCTCGCCTTATCGCACACCGCATCCGGACCTGCTGGCCATGGTCGACCTGCTCGTGCTGAACGAACTCGAACTCGCCGACATGGTGGGAGCCGACCTGGCGGCAAAGTCGTGGGAAGACATCTGCCACGTGCTGTTCGAACGCTTCGGTATCCGTCACACGGTGGTGACCGCAGGAGCCCGCGGCGCGATGGTGCTGAACCATGCCGACGGCACCGGCCCCGACGCCCAGGCCCACGTCGTCCGCATCGCGCCGATCACCGTCAGCGCCGTCGACACCACCGGTTGCGGGGACGCCTTCCTGGGGGCGGTACTCGCGGGCCTTGCCGACGGCCGTACCGTCGTCGATGCCGCGCACACGGCAGCAGCGGTCGCCGCCTACGCCGCCACCCGTCGCGGAGCCCAGGACTCCTACCCGACCAGCGCCGAACTGCAAGCTCTGCTCGACTCACTCGACCATGACGTTGCCGCCGCCCCGGCACACTGATTCGGTCGTTGACCCCACACCCAGGAACAACGGTTGCGGACCTGTAGGACTCGAAAAGTCGTCGTTGCAGGTCACGCCGCGTATCGGTACTCGTTGACGATGCCGCCGAGACCCCTGGTGCGAAGCAGGCTTCGGTCGTCGAGGTCGTGCACGATTGCGGGCTGCTCGGTCGCGCTGGGCGGCAGCTGTTGCCCGGCTGGGGTGGCTCGCAGGCCGTACCGATGGGCGAGCGCGACCATCCCCGCACCGTGGTCGAATTCCTCGACGCCCTGGGCATCGAGAAGGCCGCACTCGTCGGCAACTCCATGGGAGGAGTCGTCTCCCTCGCCACCGCCGCCCTCTACCGGGACCGGGTCTCCCACCTGATCACCATGGGCCCGGCCGCCAAACCCCGCCCCGGGCTGTTCGGCCCCGGGGGCGGACCGACCGAGGGCATGAAGATCCTCTTCGCCGCATACCGGGACCCCTCCCAGGACACGATGCGCCGCCTCGTCGACATCATGAGCTACGGCTCCGGTGAGGCCGCCGACGACCTCGCCGCCGAACGCGCCGCCGCCGCCCAGGGCCGCCCCGACCACCTGAAGCATTTCCTGGAAGGACTGGCCGAGGACTGCACGCCGATCACCCGGTGGGCCACCCCTGAGGAACTCCTGGGCACCACCGCGCCCAGCCTCCTGATCCACGGCAGGGACGACCGCGTCGTGCACTTCGAGTCCAGCCTCGAACTGGTCTCCCTCATCCCCGACTCCCGGCTCGTGCTGTTCAACCACTGCGGCCACTGGGCACAGCTGGAGCACGCCGCCGAGTTCAACCACCTCGTCACCGACTTCGTGACGAACAACTAGCAAACCGTTCCTAACCAGTGTGCATAAGTGAGTCCTGGACCCACTGCTGCGTACTGGGCGCATCCCGAACGGTGTTGGATGCGCTGGGTTCCCGCGTTCGCGTCCCGTTCGGCGACGGCCCTCCAGGGGGCCGGTCCGTTGCGGGTGGGCGGGTTCCCTCACGCCCCCGGCCACCTGACCCGGCCTGGACGGTCCGATGCCCCGCACGATCACTCCGGTCGTGCGGGGGCGGTGCCGTCCTTCCCCAAGCTCTCAACTCCGTTCGAGCAGGGGATACCCCATCCCGGACCGGGTGCCCAAGGGCGCGTCGCCCGATCGCGATACCGGCGGCATCGTGACGGGACATCCTTCGGTCAGGCAGTCCAGCGTCAAGCGCACGCCGCGCTCGCGGCCGGCTGGCACGCAGAGCCCAGTCAGCTGGACACCACCGCACGCGGCGAAGAGATCCGCTCCCTCCTGGACCGCCTCCCAAGGCAGCGAACCCGCCGTCCTCTTCCGTCCGGCCCGGATGACGTCGGCGCGCACACCCGTGCACGCGGTCGCCGAACCCGAGGGACCGTCCGATGTGTCACCCCGGCCAGGGGCGTCAGCCACAGGTCGGCGTGGGACTGGAGCAGTTGCTCGGTCGGCGGGAAGTCCAGGATGGTCCCGCAGAACATGGACAGCCTGTCGTCGGCATCGGTGGCGGTGCCGGGCCGCCCGGGCAGAGCCTCGGAGGGCGCGGGACACAGGAACGCGAGCCAGGCCGGGGCCGTCTGGGCCTTCGCGGCAGGTACGTGCCGGTGGACTTGCCTGGCCTGCGCCGCCCTGGAGGGGCGGGTCGATACGTATGCGAATCCTCCGGAATTTCGGCTGAACCCATAGCATGCGCACAGGGATTGTCCAGGCGAGTCGGCGGTGTCTCCGCAGATCGCTTCATCGCGGACGCGACTTGTTCGAATAGAACTCCGCTGGCTACAGTCGGCCGCCATGAACGCTGACTTCTCATTGATCCGGAGCAGCTTCGCAGCTGTTCAGCCGTACGGCTCACAGGTGACCGAGTACTTCTACGACCACCTGTTCGCCCATCACCCCAGTGTGCGCCCCCTGTTCGCGGCTCACCTCGACGAACAGCGCGACCGCCTGTGGGCGGCGCTGGGAGCACTGGTAGCCAACCTGGAGAACACCGACACGCTCATAGGCATGCTGGAGAGCCTGGGGCGGCGCCATGCGGGATACGGCGCGCTGGCCGAGCACTATCCGGCCGTGGGGGCCAGCCTGATCGCGGCCCTGCGCCACTTCGCTGGCGATGCGTGGACACCGGCCGTCGAGGAGTCATGGACGGCGGTCTACGGCGTGATCAGCAGCACGATGGTCGCGGCCGGCGAGTCAGCGCCGAACTGACCCAGTCGCCGTTCGGCTCCTCGCGAC
>NZ_JBHVEE010000152.1:0-23362 GCF_042802415.1 Streptomyces sp. NPDC057486
GGGCCCGGAGCCAGGGGCCCCGGGCCACCGGCCCGTACGCATGTCGTCCCGCGGGCGGCCCGGTCAGGAGCCGCTCCACCACCGTGTCACCGCATGCCACAGCCGCGTCGGTGCGGCGGGCCTGCGCTGCTGCGGGATCCGGTCGGCGGACGCACCGTGGGACGGTGCGCCGGTCCGCACCCCGCCTGCGGGGCCCTGCCCGGCCTGCGCGGCCACGCCCGCCGGATCGGGCGCGGGAGTCGTGTGCGAAACCGGCGACTGCACCTCCCGGTCCTCGCGCGGAGGTGTGCGCCGTGCCATTGACGGCGGCTCGTCGTCGTCCTCCGGCGAGCGTGCCGCGAAGCCGGCCGGCAGCTCCAGCAGATGCCGGGACATGATGTTCCCGATCCAGTTCAATTCGCTTTCTTCGACAGCGAGTTCGAGGTCGGGAAGGCGCATCAGCAGGGCGTCGACGCCGGCATCCGCGATCGCCCGTCCGATGTCCTGCCCGGGGCACTCGTGCGGTCCGCCGCTGAACGCCAGGTGCGCGCGGTTGCCCTCCATGTCGGCGGCCAGATCGGGACGAACCACCGGGTCCGTATTGGCGGGTGCGATGCCGACGATCAGCGCGTCACCCTCCCTGATCCGCTGCCCGCCCAACTCCGTGTCGCCGACCGCCCAGCGGCCGAAGACCGCGGTGAACGGCGGCTCGTCCCACAGGGTCTGTTCGACCGCCTCGGGCACCGTCATGTGGCCGCCGCTGAGCCTGGCCCGGAAGCGGGGGTCGGTGAGGACCATCCGCAGCACGTTGGCGATCAGGTTGGCGGTCGCCTCGTACGCGGCGATGAGGATCAGCCGCAGATGCTCGGTGACCTCGGTGTCGGTCATGCCCGCGGGATGCTCGACGAGCCAGGTGGCGAAGTCGGCGGCGGGTTCGGTCCGGCGGCGTCGGACGAGCCGGTCCAGTGCGGCGACCACGTACGCGTTGCTCGCGACGGCCGTCGCCGTGCCCCGGGTCATGTCGCGGGCGGCCTGCACCATCCGGTCGTTGCACTCCTCGGGCATGCCGAGAATTTCGCACATCACCATCATCGGCAGCCGCTCGGCGAACTGACCGACCAGGTCGACACGGCCGTCCCGGCAGAACTCGTTGACGAGCCGGTTGCTGTAGCGGTTGATGTGGCGGCGGACGCCGCGGTGGTCGATGCGCGCCATGCTGTCGGTGACCGCGCCGCGCTGCCGCTCGTGGGTGGCGCCGTCGGCGAAGACGCACACCGGCTGCCAGGTGAAGATCGGGGCCAGCGGGTGGTCGGGGGCGACGCTGCCGTCCTGCAGGGCCCGCCAGCGCCGGGAGTCGCGGGAGAACTGCGAGGGGGTGCGGGTCAGGTGCAGGTTCTCGCTGTGCCCGAGCACCAGCCAGGCGGGTACGTCTCCGTGCAGCAGGATCGGCGCCACCGTGCCGTGCTCGGCGCGCAGCTTGTCGTACAGCCCTGCCGGGTCCCGCTCGGCCTCGGGGCCGTAGAACCGGCGCAGCCCGCCGGGTCCGACGCCCAGTCCGTGGGCCGGGCATTCGGGGGGCGGAACAGGCCCCATGGCCGCTCCGGGCTCGTGATGGAAAGGGGTTGTCACGATCGCTCCAGGGATCAGGCTTCCAAGGATCAGTGCGAATGAGCAGACGGCGTGCGTGCAGGGGTGGTCAGGCGAGCGGGACGGCCAGGCTGTGCAGATAGCGCATCAAGGTCATCAGCACGTCGCGGCTGGAGCCGCGCAGTCTGGCGTCGAAGTCGATCATCGGCACCTCGTCCGGCAGGTCCAGTGCGCTGCGCAACGTCTCGACGGGGTGCTTCGGGGCGTCCGGGAAGGTGTTGATGGCGACGACGAACGGCACACCGCGTTCTTCCAGGCGTCCGATCACGTCGAAGCTGACCTCGAGACGCCGGGTGTCGATGAGAACGACGGCGCCGAGGGCGCCCTCGAAGAGACCGTTCCACAGGAACCAGAAGCGTTCCTGGCCCGGGGTGCCGAAGAGGTAGAGGATCAGTTCCTCGCTGATGCTGATGCGGCCGAAGTCCATGGCGACCGTGGTGGCGGTCTTGCTCTCCACACCGAAGTTGTCGTCCACGCCGACCCCGGCCTGGGTCATGGTCTCTTCGGTGGTCAGGGGCCGGATCTCGCTGACGGAACCGACCATGGTCGTCTTGCCGACCCCGAACCCGCCGACGACGACCACCTTCACGGCGGCCGTGGCCGTGGTCGGAAGGATGTCCTCGGTCCTGGGGCCGGTGATCGTGTCAGAGTTTCTGAAGTCCATGCATCACCGCTTCGAGAAGGGATCTGTCCGGGAGAGAGGCGCGGGCGATGGGCGCGCGTGATTCGATCAGTTCGCTCGCGAGGAGTTCGGTGAGGAGCGAGGTCACCACGCTGAACGGCAGGCTGAGGTAGGCCGAGATCTCGGCGACGGATAACGGTGCCTGGCAGAGCCGTAGGATCACGGCCTGCTCCGGCTGGACCGTCGGCGTCGGCTGCTCCTTCGCAACGATCATCGTGACCAGGTCGAGCGCCGCTCGCTCGCCGCCGTCGGGATCGCCGGTGATGACGTACAGCCGCTCCGGTTCGCTCAGCGCCGGATCAGCCTCCCGGCGCTCTCGTCGGGGAGAGCTCATCCGGCCTGCCCGTCATGGCGCGGCGGGCTCGTGAGATGGGCACCGATCCGGACGACCATGTCACGCATCCGTGCTCCGACGAGTCCCGCGTCCACCGTCTCTCCGGCGAGGACGGCGAGGTAGGCACCGGTCCCCGCGGCCATCAAGTAGAAGAATCCGCCGGTGACTTCGATGACGACGAGCCGCATCAGACCGTCGCTGTACGGGATTTCGGAGGCGACGGCGGCCGCCAGGCTCTGCAGCCCGGCACAGGCGGCGGCCAGGCGGTCGGCGACATCGGGGTCGCCGCCGTGCCGGGCGATGCGCAGGCCGTCCGCGGAGAGCACGACGATCTGATGGATGTCCGGAACGTCGTCGGCCAGCTCCTTGAGCATCCAGTCCATATTTCCGCGCTGCTGGATCACTTCAGGTCTCCCTTGTCCCACGCACCATCGGTGTCTTCGCCGGTCTTCGGCTCCTGCGGCACGCCGTTGACGGCGCTGGTGAAGGCCTCGAGCCAGAGCCCGGGGGGCTGCTCCTTGCCGATGTCGCTCCCGTTGGCGTGACCGTTGCGCTGTCCCGAGGGCGGAGCGGCGGGCTGCGCGGGGAGGTTGTGCGAGCCCAGCGGTGCGCGACCGCGGCTGCGGCGCTGCGGGAGTCCACCCGCGGTCCACTCGGTCACCACGGGGGCGTCGTCGCTCATGGCCGCCGACGCGGCCACCGGCCTGGCATCGGAGGCGACCGGTCCGGTGGCCGGGCGGGCTTCCACCGGGAGAGGCTTGCGGCGCTTGCTGCGCGGCGGGACGACGTGCTTCATTCCCGCCACGTCGATGTCGCTGGTGGGCCTCGACGTGGCGCCGATGCCGTGGGCGATACCCGGGGCGGGACCGGTGGTGATCATGGCGCGGGGCACGACGAGTACGGCGCGGACGCCGCCGTACGCGGACTGTCGCAGCGAGACCTGGAGGTCGTACATCCGGGAGAGCCGGCCGACGACGGCCATGCCGAGCCGGGGGGACTCGCCGAGGTCGTTCATGTTGGACCCGGCCTGGGCCCGGGCGAGCATGTTCTCGGCCCGCGCACGGGCCTCCTCGCTGAGGCTGACGCCGCCGTCCTCGATCTCGATGGCGATGCCGGTCTGGACCTCGACCGCGGTGACGTGCACGCGGGTCTGTGGCGGCGAGTAGCGGGTGGCGTTGTCGAGGAGTTCGGCGCAGACGTGGATGAGCGGTTCGACGGCGGTGCCGATGATGGCGACCTTGGCGATCGAGTGCAGGTCGACGCGTGGGTATTCGAGGATCCGGGACATGGCACCGCGCAGCACGCTGAACAGCGGTACGGGCTTGGGCCATTGACGGCTGGGACGGGCACCGCCGAGTACCGCGATGGAGTCGGCGAGCCGGCCGATCAGCGCGGTGCCGTGGTCGATGCGGAGCAGGTCGTCGAAGACGTCGGGGTTTCGCCCGTGGTGCTCCTCCATCTCCCGCAGCTCGCTGGCCTGCCGGTGGACGATCGCCTGGACGCGCCGGGCGACGTTGACGAAGGCGCGCTGCGCGGAGTCGCGCATCGCCTCTTCGTTGTCGATGATCTTCAGCACCGTGTGGACGAGGGCGCGTTGGGCGTCGGGAAGGTCGCAGTAGACCTCGTCCGCGTCGACGATGTCGCGCAGCACCTCGTCGGGCGAGTTGCCCACGCGGAGCCGGTGGATCGCGGCGGGCAGGAGCTCCTTGTTGATCCGGATGGCCTCTTCGTCATGGGTGGCGAGGCGGTGTTCCAGGACGGCGAGGCGGTGCTCGTACTCCGCGCGCTGTCTGCGCATCGCGCGGGCACGACGGGCCAGCGCGACGGTGAGCACGGCGACCACGGCGGTGGTGACCGCGCCGCACGAGACGACTGCTCCCCGGGCGGCCCCGGAAACCAGCGTCGCGGCGGCGGCGGTCGCGCCGGCCGTCAGGAGCACGGGGAGCAACGCGGCTCGGGCAAGGGGGATTTCTCGCTGGATCGGCGGTGATTCAACACGAGCCATCTAAGACCTCTGGCGATTGATTCGGGAGGTATACGCACTTGTGGGGCACGAGGCAACAAGCGCTCGAATTCATATCAACTCGACTTCACTGCGCGTGAGCTTAGTCAGATCGAAACAGTGCTTCGGCACATTCACCCAACCCCCTGCGCGAGCGTTCCCGCGGTAATACACTCACGAGTTTTTGCACGCACCGCCTCCGGCCGTGCGCAAGGAGTGACGATCACCGAAGTGCCGCAGAAGGAGCGCGCCGACCCGTCCTCGGGGGCCGTCGCCCACGCCCGACGGATGCTGGACTCCACGCCGATGGGACACCGCGATTCCCCGCAGGACATCGCGCAGGGCGTGCTCCACACCGCCTTCTAAGAGGCCCGCTTCGTGACCGGCACCGAACTCGTCGTGGACGGCGGCTGCACGGCGGTCCGATCCGTCACCCCCCGATCATGTCTTCGGGCGCCCACCACAGGATGTTCACGTATGACACGCCCACCGTGTCCGACCGGCCCCGCGCCACCCCTGACCACCGGTGGCCGTCGCCCACCCGCGCAGAGCGGCGTCGGGTGCGTGGTTCAGTGCCGGGCCCCGCCGAGGCGTCCCTCCAGTTGGACCAGCAACTCACTGAGCTGGGAGCTGAGTTCGCCCCGGGTCCGTTCGTCGAGACCGGAAAGCACCGTGCGTTCGTACGCCAGTTGCCTGGGGAGCAGTTCGTCGACCAGGGCACGCCCCTCGTCGGTGAGACGGACGTGCGCGACGCGGCGGTCCCGGGCGTCACTGCGGCGGTCGACCAGGCCGCGCTCCTGGAGGCCCCGGAGGCGTTTGGTGACGGCGGCGCCGGAGGAGAACGTTTCCCTGGCCAGTTCACCGGGGGTGAGTTCACGGTTGTTACGGCGCACCGCGCCGAGCAGGTCGAACTCGGCGCGGCTCAGCCCGGCGGAGCGCAGCGGGGCGTCCTCCGCCTGCTGGAGCAGGGCGGCGCAGCGGTTGATGCGCCCGATGAGTTCCATCGGTCCGGTGTCCAGCTCCGGGTTGACGGCCTGCCACTGCCGTACCACCGAGGCGACGATGTCGTCGGTCACACCGCTCCGTTCTCCTGGGCGGGGACGATCATCCCCTGCCGTGTCGCTGTCGCCGCGAGCGTACGGTGTCCGGCCTGCTCCGCCGCGAGGACCCGCTCCTCGGGCAGGGCGCGCTGCCACCATTCGCCCGCCGCGGTGTCGCCCGCCTCGCGCAGTTCGACGAGCGATCCCGTCAGCCTGCGGCGCGCGGCGTCGAGCGCGGCGGGTGCGGGTGCCGGCGCGGCCAGGGTCTTTGCGGCGTCGGCGCGGGCCCTGTCGGTGGCGGCAAGGGCCCGCTCCAGGCGCCCGCCGGCCCGGCGGTTGGTGACGGCCATGGCGGCGAGCAGTCCGACGGCGGCGCCGATGACGGTGTCCAGGACCCGGTCGCCGATGAGTTCACCGGCGGGGTGGGTGCCGCCGAACTCGATGACGAGAAGGGCCATCGGGGTCACGGCGATGGAGCCGAGCCAGTAGTTGCGGGTGATCAGTGCCTCGGCGGCGAAGTTGAAGAAGAGGCAGCAGCCGATGAGCGCCAGCGGCCCCGTCCGGGTGAGGGGGAGGACGGCGGCGAAGACGAGCACGCCGAGGAGGTTGCCGAGGGTTCGCTGCAGGGCTCGGTTCCAGGAGAGCGTGACGTTGGCCTGGTAGAGGGAGGCGGCGGTGACGATCGCCCAGTAGGGGCGGCCGACGCCGAAGGCCATGGAGACGTATCCGGCGAGGGCGCAGCCGATGAGGGTGCGGGCGGCGATGGGCAGCAGCGGGGAGCCGGGGGCGAGCGCGCGCAGCGGTGCCCGGCGGGCGTCGCGGCGGCTTCCGGTCCGCCGTGCGGCGCGCTCGGCGTCGATCCCGAAGAGCTCCTCGGCGGTGCCGGGGGCGGGCGGCGGGGTGGGGACGGGTCCGCGGCCCCGGGTCTGCCCCGCCCAGGCACGCAGCCGGTCGGGGTCGGCGGTGCGGGACCCGAGGGCAGCCTCGGCGAGGGCGGCTTCGGCGTGCACGAGGAGCCGTTCCAGTGCCCGGCGTACGGGGGTGGGGCGCCCGGCGGCGAGCAGCGTCTGCCAGCCGGCGTGCACGGCGGCGGCCGCGGCGTGCCGGGTGCGGTGTCCCGGGTCGGTGGCGTATGCGGCGGCGGCGTCCAGCGCGCGGGCCGTGGCGCGGCGCTCGGGTCCCTCCCGGCGGATCAGGGCGGGACCGACGGTGACCAGCCAGGCGACCGCGCCCGCCGCCACGGTGAGCGCGAGGTGCCCGGGCACCTGGCCCAGGTGCTGCGGGGCGAAGAGGGCGGCCGAGGTGACGAACGTGAAGATCACATGCCCGGGAGGCCCGATGCGGGTGGCGTCGCAGAGCGCCTTCTGCCCGGCCGCGAGGAGGGCGCCGACGGCGATCAGTACGGCCGTCGAGTCGGTGAGCGAGGCCGTGACCAGGGAGATCGCAAAGCCGACGAGCATGCCGAGGACGACTGCGGCGACAGTGCGGGCGCGGCGGGCGTACGGGAGGCTGTGGCCGTACAGCGCACAGAGCGAACCGGCCATCGTGTACATGACGAGGTCGAGCCGGTCGAAGGCGAAGAGCGCCAGGTTCGGCACGGCGGAAGCGACCACCACGCTCAGCGCCGGCTTGAACCACATGTCCGAGGGGCGGGCCAGGCGCAGGGCGGGGGCCAGCGGAAGTCTACGGACGGAGGGCTGCCGGGTTCGCATGGTCGTATCACTCACCCAAACATCTTAACAGGTATTACACCTGTAAAACACTTCTCCCCGAGGGCCGTCGCCCGGATGGCCCGGCTCCACGGCCGGTCGTAGGTTGCGGGAAGACCCGCACACACGCGCGTCCCCGGAAGAGAAACAGAGGGAACGGAATGAAGCTCTCCGAACCGGTGCCCGGCGGCCCCTGCTGGATCGAGCTGAGCACCCCGGACATCCCGGCGGCCACATCGTTCTACACGGCACTCTTCGGCTGGCGGCCCGAGACCGATCCGCGCGAGGAGGCCGGCGGCTACACGATGGCGCGCCTCGGTGCCGCGCGCGTCGCCGCCCTCAGCCCGGTCTACCAGCCGGGCCGGCCCCCCGCCTGGACGGTTTCGTTCGCCACCGAGGACACGGACGCCACGGTGGAGAAGGTGACATCGGCGGGCGGCTCACTACTGGTCGGCCCGATGGACGTCTTCGACCAGGGGCGATTCGCGGTCGTCGCGGACCCCTCCGGCGCGGTGTTCTCGCTGTGGCACGGCCGGGCCTTCGCGGGCGTCGAGCTGCTGAACGTTCCGGGCTCGCTCGGCTGGGTCGAACTCGTCACCCGCGAGGCCGATCCCGCACTCGCCTTCTACCCGGCCGTCTTCGGCTGGACGGTCACCGCGTCGAAGTCCTACCCCCAGTGGGGTGTCGACGGCGCCGACTTCGGCGGCCTGCTGGCGAGCGACGACATGCTCCCGCCCGAGGCGCCACCGAACTGGCTGCCCTATTTCGGGGTGGCGGACGTCGACGCGACAGCGGCCACCGCGCTGGGCGCGGGCGGTGAACTGATGATGCCTCCGAGGACCCTCCCGGGCGGCCGGCAGATCGCGGTGGTCCGTGACCCACAGGGAGCCGCGTTCGGGATCCACCGCGCAGGCGACGAGGGCTAGTGCCTTGACCGGCAATGTTTGCCCCATGAGGAGCGCCGTCCGGTGCGTGTGATCGCAAGGCGGAGGGTCGTCCTCGTACCGGACGTACTCGGACGACCCCGACAACGCAGCGAGCGTGCGTGCCGGGCGTCGCGGGGCAGGCGGGACTTCCGACGCCCCAAGGGGCTGCCCCCAGGCATGCCCGAAGGCGTCAGAGGCCGGACGTTCCGGCGCCGAGGGGCTCCTCAGGATGACGGAGCCCCTCGGCCGCGTCCGAGACCCTGCGCAGCAGATCGAAGAAGACAGCCTGTTCCTCGGCCGAGAGCGGACCGAGGAAGACCTGGTTCATCCTGGCCGCCCGCAGCGAGATCCTGCGGTGGGTACGCGCCCCGTCCTCGGTGAGCTGCAGCAGGGAGCGGCGGCCGTCCTGCGGGTCGCGGACCTTGTCCAGCAGTCCGCGGCGCGAAAGTCTGCTGATGACCTCGGCAATGGTGGAACGGTCGAGTCCGACCCGCTCCCCCACCGTGCGCTGATCGAGGCCGGGCTCGGCGATCAGGGCATTCAGCACGGCGAACTGCGGGGAGGTGGTCTCCTCCGAGACCATCGTGTTCCACAGCAGGTAGTGCGCCTGCTGGAGGCGGCGGGCCAGATGCCCGGGGTGCCTGCTCAAGTCGACCGCGGACACAGACATCGCCCTCTCTGCTGCTTCTTCCCTCTCCAGGATGTCAGTGTACTGAGGGCCTTGACCTCGCCGCTTCAGCATGGGTAGCTTCTGGCGCGTCAACAAATACTCAGTGCACTGAGCAATGCGTCGGAGGAGAGGGTGATGAGCTGGTCCTCACCGAGTGGCACCCCGGTGTCACGGCGCAGCAGGTCCGGGCGCCACCGCGCCGCCCGCGCCCCAGGGGCTCACCGCGCTGCGCGCCCTCGAGGCCGCATGACCCGGGCGTCCCACGCGCCTCGTTCCCCTCGGAATCCACCCGTCTCCGGAGCCGCGACATGACAAGCCGTGACATGACCACCTATCCCCTGCCCGACGGGCTGAGCCAGCGGGACATCGACGCCGAGGTCGCCAAGGTCCACGCGGGCGCGCCCGCCGGTGCGCACCATCCGCCGCGCGACTACCCTCCGTACCGCAGCAGCCACTTCCGCCACCCGCACCGGCCACTCGTCCCGCTGGCCGATCCCGAGGCCGTCGAGCTGTCCGGACCGGCTTTCGGCGTTACGGACGTCACCGCGTTCGACCGCGATCTGACCCGGCAGCACCGGGGCGAGCCGCTCGGTGAACGCATCACCGTCTCCGGCCGGATCCTGGACCGGGAGGGCCGCCCGGTCCGCGGGCAACTGGTCGAGGTGTGGCAGGCCAACGCCTCGGGGCGGTACGCGCACCAGCTCGACCAGCACCCGGCGCCCCTGGACCCCAATTTCACCGGGTTCGGCCGCTGTCTGACCGACGACGACGGCGGCTACAGCTTCACCACCGTCAAGCCCGGCGCCTACCCGTGGCGCAACCACGTCAACGCCTGGCGACCCGCGCACATCCACTTCTCGCTCTTCGGGACGGCGTTCACCCAGCGTCTGGTCACCCAGATGTACTTCCCGGGCGACCCGATCCTGCCGTACGACCCGATTCTCCAGTCCGTCACCGACCCGGCCGCCCGGGAGCGGCTCGTCGCGACGTACGACCACGACCGTTCGGTCGCCGAGTGGTCGCTCGGTTTCCGCTGGGACATCGTTCTCGACGGACCGTCCGCCACCTGGATCGAGGAAGGCCACCACTGATGACCCACGCCCCGACCCCGTCCCAGACCGTCGGCCCCTTCTACGGGTACGCGCTGCCGTTCGCCGGTGGCGGCGACATCGCCGCGGCCGGCCATCCGGACACGATCACCGTGCACGGGCTGGTGCTCGACGGCAACGGCGACCCCGTCCCCGACGCACTGATCGAGATCTGGCAGCCCGCCCCCGACGGCTCGCGGACGGGCCGCCCCGGCTCGCTGCGGCACGACCCGGTCACCGGCCGGGTCATCGGCCGCGACGGCGTCGGATTCACCGGCTTCGGTCGCGTCCCCACCGACGCCGACGGCCGGTGGGCGGTACGGACCCTGCCGCCGGGCGGTGTCCCGTATCTCTCGGTCGCCGTCTTCGCCCGCGGACTGCTCCACCACCTGTACACCCGGATCTATCTGCGGGCTGCGGACGGCACCGTGCCCGCCGGTGACCCGCTGCTGGAGTCGCTGGACGCCGAACGCCGGGCCACACTGATCGCGACGCCCACCGACCGGCGCACCCACCGGTTCGACATCCATCTGCAGGGCGCCGGCGAAACGGTCTTCCTGGAGTTCACGTGACGTACGAGAGCGATGCCGGTCTGCTCGCCCCCGGGTGGGCCGGCTCCCCCGCCGAGACCAGCACCGACGATCGCGCCGTCCTGCAGGCGATGCTCGACGCCGAGGCGGCGCTGACCCGCGCCCAGTCCGCATGCGGGCTCGCCCCGGCGGAAGCCGGGCGGGCGGTCACGCAGGCGGCGGACGCCGACCGCTTCGACGTAAGGGAGCTGGCACTCCGGGCGCGCTCCGGCGGCAACCCGGTCATCCCCCTGGTCACCGACCTCGCGGCGGCGGTGCCCGAGGAGGTGCGGCCGTATGTGCACCGGGGTGCGACCAGCCAGGACATCCTGGACACTGCGGCGATGCTCGTCGCCTCACGCACACTGGCCGGGGTGCTCGACGATCTGGTGCGGATGGCGGACGAGCTGGCGCGGCACTCCGCCGCGCACCGCAACACACCGATGGCGGGTCGTACGCTCACGCAACACGCCGTGCCGACCACATTCGGGCTCAAGGTCGCCGGGTGGCGTGCACTGATCCTCGACGCACGGGACCGGCTGGCCTCCGTACGGGATTCCCTCCCCGCCCAACTCGGGGGTGCGGCGGGAACCCTGGCCGCCTTCTCCGCCTTCTCCTCCGAGGAGAAGAACGTGGACGGACTCGCCCTCGTCGCCGCGTACGCACGCGAACTCGGTCTGGTGGAACCGGTGTTGCCCTGGCACACCCTGCGCACCCCGGTCGCCGATCTGGCCGGGGCGCTCGCCTTCACCGCGGGCGCGCTCGGCAAGACAGCGGCCGATGTGCTCACGCTGTCCCGTACCGAGATCGGCGAGGTCGAGGAGGGCCGGCTCGGGGGTTCGTCCGCCATGCCGCACAAGGCGAATCCCGTGCGCGCCACGCTGATCGCGGCCGCCGCCCGCCGGGCGCCCGGCCTGGCGGCCACGCTGTACGGATCGCTGGCCGCCGAGGACGAGCGGCCCGCCGGGGCGTGGCACGCCGAGTGGGAGCCGCTGCGCGACCTTCTGCGACTCGTCGGCGGCGCCGCGCGGGACGGCGCCGAACTCTCGGCGGGGCTGCGGATCGTCCCGTACGCCATGCTGGAGAACCTCCACCTCACCGACGGTCTGATCGTCTCGGAGCGGCTGGCCGCCGCCTTTGCCGAACGCATCGGCCGGGCCCGTGCCAGGGACGTCCTGGCGGGCGCCGCGGACCGGGCCCGGTCCGAGACGACCGACCTCTCCGATGTGCTCTTCGACGTCCTGGACGAGGAGCCGGAGCTCGCCGGTCTCGACCTGGCCGAACTGACCGACCCCGCCCGCTACACCGGATCCGCGGGCCCCCTCACCGACCGTGCACTGGACCGCCGATGACATCCGCGCCCGACCGCCTTCTGCACCACCGCGCAGAAGGTCCGACCACCGCTCCCCCGCTGCTGCTCGGACCCTCGCTGGGTACGTCGACAGGGCTCTGGGACGCTGTCGCGCCCGACCTCTCCACCGCCCACCGGGTCGTACGGTGGGATCTGCCTGGACACGGCGGATCGGCCGCGGACCTGATCGGGCCGGGTGCGACGGTCGCCGATCTTGCCGCGCTGGTGATGGAGTTGGCCGACTCGCTGTCCCTGGACCGGTTCTCGTACGCGGGGGTCTCGCTGGGCGGCGCGGTCGGCCTCTGGCTCGCCGTGCACCACCCGGAGCGCATCGACCGGCTCGCCGTCGTCTGCTCCTCCGCGCACTTCGGCGAACCCGGGCCGTGGCAGGAGCGGGCGGCGCTGGTCCGGCGGGACGGACTCGCCCCGGTCGCGGCCGGGGCCGCGGCGCGCTGGTTCACCCCCGGCTTCACCGCCCCGGAACTGCTCGACGATCTCCGGGCCACCGATCCTTCGTCGTACGCCGCCTGTTGCGACGCGCTCGCCGCGTACGATCTGCGGCTCCGGCTCTCGGAGATCCGGGCGGCGACGCTGGTGATCGCAGGGCGCGAGGACCCGGCGACACCCCCCGCACACGCCCGGGAGCTCGCCGACGCGATCCCCGACGCCACGCTCACCGAGCTCGCTGCGACCTCGCACCTGGCGCCCGCCGAGAACCCCGAGGCGGTACGGGTGGCACTTCGTGGCCACTTCGGTGCGAACCGGAGCGGCCACAGTGGCATGGCGGTGCGGCGAGAGGTGCTCGGCGATGCGCATGTGGACCGGGCACAGGCCGGCACGACCGGATTCACCGCCCGGTTCCAGGATTTCATCACGCGGTACGCCTGGGGCGAGATCTGGACCGACCCCACCCTGTCGCGCCGCGAGCGCAGCCTGATCACGCTCACGGCGCTCGTCGCCCACGGGCACCACGACGAACTGGCGATGCATGTCCGGGCGGCACTGCGCAACGGTCTGACACCGGAGGAGATCGGCGCGGCGCTGCTGCAGACCGGGGTCTACTGCGGTGTGCCTGCCGCGAATTCGGCGTTCGCGGTGGCCCGCAGGGTCCTGGAGGAGATACAGGAGGCCGACGGGCCGGACGCCTCATTCACGGGCTGACCGCCTCGGACCAGCCGGCCGTCGCGGGCGGTGACCCGGTCGGCCCCTGCCACCGCGGCCGGGACCGTCCGGTCCGCCACGGCCTCCGGCAGCGAACCGGACGCGAGAGTCACGACGTCGGCCGGGTCGCCGACCTTCGGCCGGGAGGCGGGCAGGCCCAGAGGGGCCGCACCGCCCGGTGCCCATCGGTGAGCGGCGCGAACCGGCCGATGACTTCCCCGGGGCCCGCTGGGCGTCCCGCTCCTCCGGCGGACGACCGCCTCGCGGGCAGCGGTCTCGGCGGGCCAGGCGTCCTGTCCGCGACCGGCAGCGTTCGGGCTGCGCGGTGCCCGAGAGGCATCCGGGCAGCATATGGAGCGGCATCATGGCCTGACCGTCGCCCTCCCACCGGGACATCCGACGTGGGGCAGGGCCGTCCGACGGCATGCGTACACGCCTGCGCCCCCGTACGTGAACGTTCGGGGGCGCAGGCTGCTGCGTACGACAGGATCCCGTCAGCCGAGGCCGCGGGCGTCCTGCTTCAGGGCCGTGTCCACGGTCAGGGCCGTCGCCACGACGAGGCTGAGCAGCGGTTCGGGCAGCTGATAGTGGATCTGCAGCACGTAGTTGTCCGCCGTCGTGAACATCGTCTTCGCGAGGCCTTCCCAGGTCTTGGTGATCCGGGCGATCTCCGCGTCGTTGTGGTCGACGATCGCGAAGTTCCAGGCGCGCCAGTTCTCCGCCTTGATGGCACCGATCTGCCGACCGTCCACCATGATGGCAAAGTTGATCTTGCCTATGGCGTTCTGCTGCACGATCTCGCCGACCGGCTGCCCGTCCGGGCGCTGCACGATGACCCGGGACTTGATGAACTTCGCCGGCCGGGTCAGCAGCAGCTGCGGCTGCCCGTACGCGTCACGGATCTCCAGCTTGTGGGTCAGATACTGATCGATGCTGGAGACGAACCGCAGCACCTTGCGCAGTGCGCTCTGGCCGACCTGGATGACCGAGCCGATCGTGTTGCCCTGCTGATCGAAGACGCGGTACTCGTTCGTCACCTCGATGAGCTTGGCCTTCTGGTTCACGACCAGGACCTGCTGATTGAAGAGCGTGGCACCGCCGGGAGCCATGCCCTGCTGCTGAGGGACTGCCTGCTGGTGGGGCATCTGGACCTGAGCGGGAGTCTGCGCGGGCGCCTGGGGCTGAGCGGAAGCCTGGGGCTGCTGTCCGCCGGCCGGGTTCGTGTGCTCGGTCCACTGGGAACCGTCCCAGTAGCGCAGCAACTGGGGCGCGCCGTGCGGATCCGGATACCAGCCCGCAGATACGTTCGAGTGCGTTGTCACCGGGGCACACTATCCCGCCGGTCCGACAGGGCGAGCCCCATCCGTCACATCAATAGCATCCCCACACTCATTGAAACTTCACACACCACGTACGATGTCGGGGATGAGCAGACTCAGTGAACGGACCGACCGACGACGGGCCGGCGCCCGCGCGTCGGCCGTTCTCGGCTGGCTGCTCATCGTGCTTGCCATGGTCTCGTGCTGTTCGCTCGCCGAGACGGGCGCGGCCGCACACCACACCACGGTCCGGACCGCGACCGCGACCGCGACTCCTGCCTCGCCCCCGGCCTCCACCGCGCGGATCGTCGTGGTCGTCGCACCGGACGACCGGGGCGTCAGCAGTTCCTGCCACGGTCTCTCGGAGCACGCGACACCCGTCGTGCTGCCCGCCCAGGCCGCACCTGTCGCGCTCCCCGGCTCGGCGGTCACCGCTCCGGCCGGCCGGCTCGTCGGCGCCGCCGGTATCCGCGGCCCCTCCAACGACGCCGTGGGCGCCGTCGACCATCTCCGCCTTCAGGTTCAACGGATCTAGAAGCAGGGCCCCTTCTCCCGCCCTGCCCTCTTTCCGTACATCGTGTCGAACCCGAGGACTCTCCATGGCTTCCGCCAAGAAGCAGAACACCCCTGCCGCCGCGCGCCGCGCCAAGCTCGAGGAGGCCCGCCGCAAGGAGCGGGCCCGCGAGCGCAGGAACCGCATCATCACCATCTCCGCGTCCGTCGCCGTCGTCGCCGCACTCGTCGCGGGCGGCGGCTATCTGATGTCCGCAGCGGACAAGCAGGACCAGGCCGAGGAGAAGGCCAAGTCCTCCCCCGTCCAGGGCGAGCGGAGCTGGGACAAGCTCACCCAGAACCATGTCGAGAAGCCGGTCGACTACCCGATGAACCCGCCGGTCGGCGGCGACCACAACCCGGTCTGGATGAACTGCGACGCCGACGTCTACACCGAAGCGATCCCGAACGAGAACGCCGTCCACTCGCTGGAGCACGGCGCGGTCTGGGTCACGTACAACGACAAGGCGCAGCCCGCCGACATCAAGAAGCTCGCGGACCGCGTCGCCAAGACCCCGTACTCGCTCATGAGCCCCGTGAAGGACCAGGACGCCCCGCTGACCCTCAGCGCCTGGGGCAAGCAGGTCACGGTGAAGAGCGCGACCGACGCACGCGTGGCGCAGTTCTTCACCAAGTACGTCCAGGGTCCGCAGACACCGGAGCCGGGCGCCGCCTGCACCGGCGGGATCGCCAAGTGACGTCCTCGGTCCGCGCGCCACGGCCGATGGTGCTGGCGGGTGCTGCGGTGCTGCTGCTGGCGCTGGGGCTGGTGGCACTCATGCTCGTGCGGCCGTCGGCGTCGTCCACCCCCCAGGGGACGGCCCGGTCGGCCGTGCCCGCGGAGACGTCGGTCGATGTGGGGTTCGCGCGCGACATGTCGATCCACCATCAGCAGGCGGTCGAGATGGCGTTCATCGTCCGTGACCGGACGTCCGACGAGGACGTGCGGCGGCTCGCGTACGACATCATCAACACCCAGGCCAATCAGCGCGGCATGATGCTCGGCTGGCTGGAGATGTGGGGCCGCGCCAAGAGCTCCGACCGTCCCCCGATGGAGTGGATGGGCCACACCGTCGCCCCCAGGGGCGACGGCTCGCTGATGCCGGGCATGGCGACCGACACCGAGCTGGACGCACTGCGGGCGGCGAAGGGCAAGGACGCCGAGGTGCGGTTCCTCCGGCTGATGACCGTGCACCACCGGGCCGGTGCGGAGATGGCGCAGGCGGCGGCCGACGCGGCGGGCACGGACGAGATCAGGAATCTGGCGGCGGGCATGGTCCTGGGCCAGCAGTCGGAGATCGGGCTGATGGCCGACATGCTGAAGGAGCGCGGCGCCACGGCATGAGCCGGCGGTCCGGGGCGTGGTGGTCCCGTACATGCGTACGCGGCCACCACGCCCCGATTGATGCGGTCCGTCGGACGACGACCCGCTGTGGCCACACCGGGGCTTCGTTCCGTCCGCGAGGCTGAAGTCGAGTGCGCATGCGTCGCTGCGGCGGACGGCACGTCGGCGACCGCGCCCGGTCGCCGGTAGTGCGGATCGCGGCCCGCACCTCGGACACGGCGGGTTCCGCCGCATGCCGCGAGGGGAACCGGTGCCCGCTCCGGACCGTACTGACGTGCGGAATCGCATAGGCTCAGCAGCGATATGAAGAGCAACCTCACGACGCTGGGACCCAAGGCCGACAAGGACACCGTGCGACGGAGCAACCTCAGCCTGGTGCTGCGGGCCGTCCGTGACGAGGGCGAGCGCGAGGCGACCAGGGCCGGGGTGGCCGCGCGCGTGGGGCTGACCCGTGCCGCCGTGTCCTCGCTGGTCGAGCAGCTGCTCGACAGCGGGTTCCTCACCGAGTCCGGCAAGACGTTCAGCGGGCAGGCCGGGCGCCCCGGCACCGCGCTCAAGGTGGCGCGCACCGGCCCCGCCGGGCTCGGCGTCGAGGTCAACATCGACTACGTGTCGGTCTGCGTCGTGGACCTGGCGGGCACCGGCCGGGTCCGACTGACGGAACACCTCGACAACCGGGGTGCTCCGCCCGCCGAGGTGCTGGCGCGGGCGGCCCGGATCGCGGCCCGCACCCTGGATTCGGCGGCCGAACAGGAGCTCTTCCCGGTCGGTGTGGCCCTGGCCCTGCCCGGACTGGTGTCGGGCGGCGCCGTGCGCCAGGCGCCCAACCTGGGCTGGAATCAGGTCCCGGCGGAGGACCTCTTCGCCGCGTCGCTCGCCGCGCTGCGCCCCGGCAGCCCGGAACTGCCGGTGAGTTCGGAGAACGAGGCCAATCTGGCGGCGCTGGCCGAGCTCTGGTTCGGCGGGCTCGACGAGATCCGCAGCTTTCTGTATCTGACGGGTGAGATCGGCGTCGGCGGCGCCCTGGTCATCGACGGTGAGCTGCTGCGCGGCGCGCACGGGTTCGCCGGTGAGATCGGGCATGTGGTGGTGGACGCGGAGGGGCCGGAGTGCCGGTGCGGTTCGCGCGGCTGTCTGGAGCAGTACGCGGGACAGGCGGCGCTGCTGCGGGCGGCCGGGATCGAGGAGACCGGCAGCGGCATCGGGGTGGCCGAGCTGGAGCGGCGCACCCGGGCCGGGAACGAGCGGGCCGTGGCCGCCGTGGTGGAGGCGGGCCGGATGCTGGGGCGGGTGCTGTCCGGGGCGGTGAATCTGCTCGACCCGGACGCGGTGGTGCTCGGCGGGATATACCGGGGCCTGATGCCGTGGCTGTCGCCGCCCGTCGACGAGGAGCTGACCGGCCGGGTGGTGTCCGGGCTGTGGTCCCCGCGCGGCGGCCGGCTGCGCGCCTCGTCGGTCGCGGGCGACGCGGCACGGGGCGCGGCAGCGCTGGTGATGCAGGACGTACTGACCGACCCGGTGGCGTACGCGGCGCCAGTGGCGGGCTGAAACGGAGGCCGGGCCGGACCTGCCTGACACAGGTACGACCCGGACTCGAACCGCAGCCGCCGCTCCCGCCTGACCCGGGTATACGACCCGGACTCAGACCGGAGCCGGGCCGCACCCGCCCGACACAGGTACGACCCGGACTCGCATGCGGAGGCGGAGGCGGGGGCGGGGGCGGACCTGTCCGCCCCCGGACCATCCGCCCGTGCTGTCAGCGGACCCCGAGCAGGTGGTCCATCGCCAGCTGGTCCAGGACCTCGAACGCCATGCCGCGCTCGGCCGCCGCGTTCACGTCGAAGTCCTCGAACGCCGAGCGGTCGGCCAGCAGCCCCGCCAGGCCGTCCTCGGCCGTCGGCCGGGCCAGCTCGTCGAGCCGGGACGCGCGCAGCGCCTCCTGGACCGCCGGGTCGGCGCGGAAGGCGGCGGCGCGCTCCTTGAGGATGAGGTAGTTGCGCATGCAGCCCGCGGCCGACGCCCAGACACCGTCGTAGTCCTCGGTCCGCGGCGGCTTGAAGTCGAAGTGGCGCGGGCCCTCGTAACCGGCGGTCTCCAGCAGGTCGACGAGCCAGAACGCCTGGCGCAGGTCACCGGCGCCGAAGCGCAGGTCCTGGTCGTACTTGATGCCGGACTGGCCGTTGAGGTCGATGTGGAAGAGCTTGCCCGCCCAGATGGCCTGCGCGATGCCGTGCGGGAAGTTCAGCCCGGCCATCTGCTCGTGGCCGGTCTCCGGGTTGACGCCGACGAGTTCCGGGCGCTCCAGGCGCTCGATGAAGGCGAGGGCGTGGCCGATGGTCGGCAGCAGGATGTCGCCGCGCGGCTCGTTCGGCTTGGGCTCGATGGCGAACTTCAGGTCGTAGCCCTGCTCGACGACGTAGTCACCGAGCAGGTCGAAGGCCTCCTTCATCCGGTCGAGGGCGACCCGGATGTCCTTCGCTCCGCCCGACTCGGCGCCCTCGCGGCCGCCCCACGCCACATAGGTGGTGGCGCCGAGTTCGACGGCGAGGTCGATGTTGCGCAGGGTCTTGCGCAGTGCGTACCGGCGCACGTCCCGGTCGTTGGCGGTGAACCCGCCGTCCTTGAAGACGGGGTGGGTGAAGAGATTCGTCGTCGCCATGGGCACGACGAGCCCGGCCGCGTCCAGCGTCTGCCGGAACCGCTTCACGATGCTCTCGCGCTCGGTTTCCGACGAGCCGAACGGGATCAGGTCGTCGTCGTGGAAGGTCACCCCGTACGCACCCAGCTCGGCGAGACGCTGCACGGTCTCGACGGGGTCGATCGCCGCGCGGGTCGCGTCGCCGAACGGGTCGCGCCCCTGCCAGCCCACGGTCCACAGGCCGAAGGTGAACTTGTCCCCCGGGGTGGGCCTGAAGCGTTCCGTCATTGTCCGACCACCTTCGGTGCCGTCGGGTCCGCGACGCGAGGAGGCCGCCGAACCCCTATTTGTTCAGTGTCATGACTAATCATGCACGGGTCTCCATGGAGACGTAAACCCCCCACCATCGGGAATCGAGGACGACCCCTGTTCCGGGCGAACCCGATCGCGTAATTTGTTTTCCGTACGATCAAATAGGTCGCACCAGCCGTCCGGCCCTCCGTGGCCCCCTGTACCGCGAGAATGAGGTAACCCATGCCGCCGCGTACCGTCGTCATCGGCGTGGACAGCTCCACTCAGTCCACCAAGGCGGCCTTCGTCGACGCCGCAACCGGCCGACTGCTCGCCGTCGGACGTGCCCCGCATGTCGTCACGGGCGAGGCGGGGGCCCGCGAGAGCGACCCCGAGGTGTGGTGGCAGGCGCTGCGCACCGCCGTCGCCACCGGCCTGAAGGAATCCGGTGTGCCCGCCGCGGCCGTCACCGGCATCGCGGTCGCCGGTCAGCAGCACGGCCTGGTCGTCCTCGACCGTGCGGGCCGCCCACTGCGCCCGGCCCTGCTGTGGAACGACACCCGCTCCGCCCCGCAGGCCGCCACCCTCACCGCCGCACTGGGCGGCGCGGACGCCTGGACCGCCCGCACCGGATCGGTCCCGGTGGCTGCGATGACCGCGTCGAAGTGGCAGTGGCTGCGCGAGAACGAGCCGGAGACCGCCGCCGCGACCGCAGCGATCCGCCTTCCCCACGACTTCCTCACCGAACGACTGACGGGCGCGGCCGTCACCGACCCCGGCGACGCGTCGGGCACCTGCTGGTACTCCACCGCCACCGGCACGTACGACCCCGAGCTGCTCGAACTGCTCGGCCTCGATGTCGCGTTGCTGCCCGAGGTGGTCGAGACGGGTGCGTCCCGCGCCGGTTCGCTGACCGATGAGGCGGCGCAGGCGCTCGGCCTGCCGGCCGGGATCGCCGTGGCGGCGGGCACGGGCGACAACATGAGTGCCGCCGTAGGCCTCGGTCTCGGCGGCGCCGGGCTGCTGGACCACCCCGTTCTCAGCCTCGGCACCTCGGGTACGGTCTTCGCCGCCTCCCGGACCCGGCCCGCATCGGCGGCGCTCTCCGGATTCGCGGCGGCCGACGGCACGTACCTCCCGCTGGCCTGCACGCTCAACTGCACGCTCGCCGTGGACAGGGTCGCCGCCCTGCTCGGCCTGGACCGCAACGACGCGGCGCCCGGCGGCGAAGCGGTGCTCCTCCCCTATCTCGACGGCGAGCGGACCCCCGATCTGCCCACCGCCTCCGGTCTGCTCACCGGACTCCGGCACGACACCACCCCGCAGCAACTGCTCGGCGCCGCCTACGAAGGCGCGGTCGTCACCGTGCTGCGCGCCCTGGACGAGCTGCTGCGGGCCTGCGGGCTCGATCCGGCCGACCCCGAGGTCGCCGCCCGCCCGCTTCGCCTGATCGGCGGCGGCGCGCAGGGGCGCGCCTGGGTGGAGACGGTACGACGGCTGTCGGGGCGGCCCGTGATCGTGCCCGGCAGCGGCGAACTGGTGGCCCTGGGGGCGGCCGCTCTCGCCGCGGCGGCGGCCGGCGGCGAGGACCCCGTCGCGGTCGCCGCCGGCTGGAACGCCGGCGAGGGTTCCGAGACGGAGACCGAACTGCCGCCCATGGCACGGGACATGGACACCTGGAACCGGGTCAACTCGGTACTGGAGCGGGCCGCAGGGCCGCTGCTCGGCGGGGACCGATAGCCACCCGACCGCCACATCCTGCAACGACCACTGACCGACTGTCACTCGCCCCCGCCGGCCCGGGACAACGCCATCCCGGCAGCCTCCGGACCGGTTTGGGGGTGGCGTGTGATCTTCACTAGTATCCGGCGATGATCATAAGAAGAAGGCTGACGGCCGGGGTGGGCATCCTGCTCGCCACCCTGACCGCCGGGCTCGGCACGGCCCTCCCCGCCGCCGCCGATGAACCCCCCACCAAAGCCTCCCCCAAGGTCGAGCTGGTGCTCGACGTCAGCGGTTCCATGCGGACCCGTGACATCGACGGCCAGTCCCGGATGAGCGCGGCGAAGCAGGCATTCAACGAGGTCCTGGACGCGGTGCCGGAGCAGGTGCAGCTCGGCATCCGGACCCTCGGCGCCGACTACCCGGGCGACGACAGGAAGGTCGGCTGCAAGGACACCAAGCAGCTCTACCCGGTCGGCCCCCTCGACCGGGTGGAGGCGAAGACCGCGGTCGCGACGCTGGCCCCCACCGGCTGGACTCCGATCGGGCCCGCCCTGCTGGGCGCCGCCGACGATCTCGAAGGCGGCGACTCCACGCGCCGGATCGTGCTGATCAGCGACGGCGAGGACACCTGCGGCCCGCTCGACCCGTGCGAGGTCGCTCGCGACATCGCCGCCCGCGGCATCCACCTCGTCATCGACACGCTGGGCCTGGTGCCGAACGCCAAGATCCGCGAGCAGCTGACCTGCATCGCCGAGGCGACCGGCGGCACCTACACCGCCGTGCAGCACACCGATGAACTCTCCGGCCGCGTCAAGCAGCTGGTGGACCGGGCGGCCGAGCCCGTCGTCACCCCCGTGGCCACCGAGGGCGCGGACAGCTGCTCCGCCGCACCTCAGCTCAAGGCGGGTCTCTACACCGACCGCGAGAAGATCGGCGAGCACCGCTGGTACCGGGTGGACGTGCTGCCCGGCCAGGAGCTGCGCGCCTCGGTGAGCGTGTCCGCGGACCGCGCCGTCAACAACGACTACGGCGTGCTGCTGCGCGCGGTGACCGTGCACGGCCGCGAGATCGTCAGAGGTTCGGAGTCCGGCACCGGTCGCACCGACGCGATCTCGACCGGGCTGCGCTACCCCAAGCCGGAACAGGACGGCACGGACAGCGAGGACAAGCCGGCCGCGGAGACCGTCTGCCTGCAGCTCAGCAACTCCTTCTCGGCCCCCGCCTCGGTGAAGACCTCACCGGGCATGCCGGTCGAGCTGACCGTCGACGTGGTGGACGCGCCGGACGACGCGGCCGACGCCGCCGCGTTCGGTCTCGGCCGCGGCTGGTGGCTCCTGGGCGTACTCGTCCTGACCGGACTGATCGCGGGTCTGCTCTTCGGCTGGATCTCGCGCTGGCGCATCGCCGTATGGAGGACCAACTGATGGTGCGTACACGACGGGTACTCGCGGGTGCCCTGCTGGCCGGGATGGCCCTGCTGACGTCGGCCGGTTCGGCCGCGGCCGACGACCCGTCGGCGAGCCCGAGCCCGAGCGCATCCGACGGTGGTGCGGGACCCACCGAGGCGGGCACCACCTTCCGTACCGCGACGACGATCCAGCCGAGCCAGCGCGCCACCGCCGGGGCATCCACGGGTGACTACCTGTACTGGGTGTTCCCGGCCGACGCGGGACAGCGCGCCACCGTCAAGGCGACGGTCACCCTGCCCGAGGCCACCACCCGGCACGGCTCCTCGACCTGGCAGGTCGATGTGTACGACGGGCTGCGGCGCCGGCAGGCCTGCATGTACGGCCACCAGACCAGGAAGGCGGCCGCCGACGCGTCGACCGTCGAACTCTCCTGCGTCCTGCGAACGGTCCGAGCCTGGTCCGAGCCGTGGGCGAACGACCCGCTGCCGGGCAACTATTACGTGCGCCTGACGGTCGTCGACCTGCCGTCGGCCGACCTCGGACAGCCGGTGCAGACCGCCGTCGAGGTGACGGCGGCCGACCAGGGCGGCGCCCATGACGTCGACGGCAAGCTGAGCGAACCGCTGGCGCCCATCGCCTACTGGGCGACGCAGCAGACGACGGACGACGCCTCGGACGACGGCGACACCCCGCTCCGGGTCCCGCTCAACACCGAGCCGCACGACGGCTGGGCCTCCGGCTGGTGGACGGACCGCTGGATCTGGACCGTGGGCGGCGGCGTACTCGGCGCGCTCGCGGCCATGTTCGGCTACTCCCTCACCCGCGGCAACGGCCGCCCGTACCGGGTCCCGCCGGGCGCCTGACCCGCCCGGCCGCGAACCGGCCCGCATGAGCGGCGCCCCGCCCCACACCTGTGGGGCGGCTG
>NZ_JBHVEE010000153.1:0-23330 GCF_042802415.1 Streptomyces sp. NPDC057486
AGCTGCGGCGCAATGCCCACAGCCGGCCGCCACGGGGCAAACTGCGGCGAATCCTTCAACAGGTCGTCGGTCTTCACATAGAGTGCGGTCGCGAGCGAGTCCAACTCTGTCTTCACACAATGACGTTGGACTCCCTCCTTCTATGCGCGCAGGCGATCCCTTGGAATCGATCATCTAGGAGTCCGGAGGAGCAGTGAAGGTGTGCCGTCCACCGCTCCAGCACCCGGCACGGCGGACGGCACACCCTCAAGTCGCTCAGCGCTCCGACGCGAACCGCAGGAACTGCCCCCAGCCTTCACGGCCGATGGCAAAGGCCGGGCCGGTCACATCCTTGGAGTCCCGCACGTGGACGACCCGTTCGGCAATCGCAACCTCCACGCAGCTGTCGCCCTGGGTGCCGCTGTAGCTGGACTTGAACCAGGCGAGTTCCGTCGTACTGCTGCTCATAGCTCTCCTCGCAGTCGCTCCAGCAGGTCCCGGGATTCCTTGGGGTTGAGGGCCTGCGAGCGCAGTGTGTCATAGCGTCGGCAGAGCAGGCTCACCTCGTTCGAGTCCGAGATCAGCCGCCCGTTCTGCTGGCCCTCGGAGTACCCGAGCCGCCGCCCCTCCGAGGTCTCCACCAGCTGGACAGGTCCGTCCAGACACCCATGGAACTCCAGCTCCAACGAAACCACTTGCAGCGTCACGTTGCGCGGCGCGGTGAGTTCGAGCACGTGGTCCAGCATGCTCGACTGCACCCGCACACCGCCCAGCCCGCGCCGGAACACCGACTCCTCCACGATGAAGGCGAACGGCACGGTCGGCCGCTCCCGCAACATCGTCTGACGCTCCATCCGCGCGGTGAGCTGCGCCTCCGCCTGCTCATCGGTCAGCAACGGGATGCTGTTGTCGAACACCGCCCGCGCGTACGCCTCCGACTGCAGCAGCCCCGGCACCAACCGGCATTCGTACGTGCACAGGCTCACCGCCTCCCGCTCCAGCCGCGCCCACCGCCGGAACCACGCCGCGAGCCCCGCCTCGCCCCGGGTGAGATGACAAGCGGCCTTCCGCAGGGCACCGGTGTTTCCGAGCGCTGCCTCCGCACGCTCCACGAACACCCCGTCCGGCATCCGGCGGCCCAACTCCACCGACTCCACCGTGTGTTTGGAGTACTGGACCCGGGCGCCGAGCTCGATCCGGCTGAGCCCCGCGTGTTCGCGTAGCGCCTGGACGACCGCACCGAACGTGCGCAGACTGTCGGACGGATGGGGCTCCCGCTCCCACTCCCCCGCCGGAACTCCCTGCGCGCCGACGACCCCAGCCGCCTCCCCCACACCGATGCCCATCCGCCCCGCCTCTCTCCGCACCACACCACGACGGCTCCTGACACCGCCCCGGGCTCGCCACTCAGCGTGACGGAAGAGACGCCGTACTGTCCACTCTTCGTGCCCGTACGCTTACTCCGCGTACGGGGTGCGGCTCTCGCCCCCAGGCGCCTCCAACCGTCACTCTGACGCCATGAACCACGCACTGCCCCAAGTCGACCGCCTCTCCCGCACCTTCACCCAACTCCTGTCGTCCACACGGCGCGGCGCCCGGCTGGCCAGGCTGCTCGCCGTGACCGAGCTGCGGACCTGGGGCGCCCCGCAGGGCCTCACGGAGCGTGCCGAACTCGTGGTCGCCGAGCTCGCGGCCAACGCCGTCCTCCACGGCCTCGTGCCCGGTCGCTGCTTCCGGCTCACGCTCGTCTTCGACCCGGCGGCCGGCCGCCTCCGCGTCGAAGTCACCGACGCCCGCGGGGAGGTGTACCCGCAGCCCCCTCCGGCGGACGCCGAACCCGAAGCGCTGCACTCCGGCGGCCGCGGCCTGCTGCTCGTCGCCGCCCTCGCCGACCACTGGGACTGCGTCCCCCACCCACCCGGCGGCAAGACCGTCCGGGCCGAACTGTCGACTCCTTGACCAGCAGGTGCTCGTCACCGTACACGCCGCCGCCCTCGACGTTCAGGACAATCACGAGCAGGTCAACGCTGCGGCTGTCATCGTGCTGCCGGATGCTGTGAGGAGCACCGTGATTCGGCGTCCCGGCCTTCAACTTCACCTTGGTGACCTCGATGGTCACCTGAGCTTCGCTGCTGGGCACTTCTTCCTGGCCGACGGGAGTCGTCCAGATCTGCACTTCGGCCTCCGGCGACGGCTGCTCGCCGCCATTGTCGCCAGTCCTCGATCCGGGTGATCCCCCGCTCCAGCAGTTCGCAGGCCGTGGCCACGCTGATCCGGCCGGGCTCCGTGCGGAAGTCATCCGCGTCCAGGGCCTGCAGCACCTGCGCCAGCGAGTAGGCCGGGGCGTCGTCGGCCGGCGGTTCCGGGACCAGGTGGGCTACGACCGTGGTGTAGCGGCGGATCGCCACCGAATCGCCAGTGCTCTGGACGAAATCCAGGAGATCGGCAAAACCTTTACGAGCGTCGGCGGTGGTCACGACCTTCGGCACCGACGGTGAAGGGGTCTCTTCCATGCCGATGAGGCTAGAGCTGGATCCAGTTTGGATTCATGTACAACTTCGGAGAAGGAGTGGCTGGGTAGGGGGCAGTGACGAAGGCCCTTGACGTCGGCACGCTGGGGAGATCTTCCGGGATCGGCTCGATGAATTCAAAAAGTTCTGCGGGAGGCCTGCCCGCGTCCCTCGTGAACCTGATCCGTCAATGCACGGCTCCCCGAAGGGCGCGGGGGTACTGCCAGTTAAATCGTGCACCGAGATAGTCCGCGTCCTCCACACTGCTCACGCCACGAGGTGGGGCCAGCACGGACTTTCGTCGTGATGCGGTGCGGAGCCCAGCAGGACAGGATGCCCGACCACATCGACATCATCGCCGACCTGTGTCGCCGGGCAACTAAGTTGATCACCAGGGGTTCACGGCTGTCGATCGCCGGCTATCTGCGGCCGGTCTTCCGTGAGATGCACGAGGCTGCCTGGACGTTCTTCACGACGGATCTCGGTGCGCATGCTGACAGCCCTGGGCTGCGCTGGTGGATGATGCCGTTCCCGATGCTCCCCGACCGACAACCTGGAGATGGGCGAGGACAATGCGCAAGGCCGCGGCGGTCATCCTCGCTCCGCTCAAGGCGCGGTTCGCGTAAGCGGCCCCCAGCGCGCACCGCGATGCAGAGCTCCCGGCGTCTTTCTGTGGCGCTCCGGTGCGTTGCGCCGAAGTGCGCCATAGTGGCGGCATGGAACAGGACGCTCTGGCAGCCGCTGCGGCTGCGTTCAACCGTGGCTCGTATGCTGGGGAGTTGGCGGAGGCCGAGGAGCAGCGGCAGCGGATACTTCGTGAGTTTCCTCTGGAGAGTTGGCCGGAGTTGCCGCTGGAGCGGTATGCGTTGGGGTTCGCCGACCGTCAGGAGTGGGGTGCGCCCTTCTGTGCTCGGATGGAGTTCCACACCGATGCGCTCGGCAGCATCAGGGGTGGCGCGGCCGCCAAGCACATCATGTTCCTGCACCGTAGCGGAGAGTGGAAGCTGTCCGCGCCGCTGAAGGGGTTGAGCCCTGAGGATGCGTGGCATCGGCTGTGCAGGGAGTTCGTCGCGGCGTTCGAGGCGGCCGGGGACGGCGCCTTCGACCGGGTGGATGACCTGGAGGTGCTCGCCTACGGTCCCGCGCTGGTGACGAAGTCCCTCGCCACGTACTTCCCCGACGACTTCCTCCCTGTCTACTCCAGCGATCACCTGCGGCACTTCATCGGCCTTCTCGGCGGGTCACCCTCCGGTGCCCCGGCCTGGCGGCTGAACCGGCAGCTGCGCGAGTTGGTACTGGCACGGCCCGAGTTGGAGAACTGGAGCTCGCATGAGGTCGTACGTCTGCTGTACCAGGCGTTTGACCCGCGGCCCCAGTCCCCGACGCTCCTGAAGGTCGCCCCGGGGCAGCAGGCCTCGTTCTGGGAGGCTTGCCTCCGACACGGCCACATCTGCGTGGCTTGGGGAGAAGTGGGGAACCTCGCCGAGTACGGCAGTGACAGGGAGCTCCGCGAATCGCTCACGGAGTACTGGCCGAAGCAGGCAGGCGGGCATCTGGCCCTTGCCCGCCGCCTGCTGGCGTACCGCGACCTCAAGCCGGGCGACCGCATCGTCACGAACCGCGGACTGTCCGAGGTACTGGCCGTGGGAACGGTGACGGACGCCGGGTACACCTACGACGAGGCGCTGTCGCCCGAGGCGCCCCATCTGGTCGGCGTCTCGTGGGACACCTCGTACGCGCAGGCCCTCGATTCGCCGCAGAACGGATGGCGGCAAACGTTCGGCCCGGTAAGTCAGAAGCTGTGGAAGCAGTTGCAGGCAGCACGACAGGCGAGTTCAGCACCGGCTGACGCCTCGTCCGCGGAATCCGGCCGCCTGGACTCCGCCGATGCCCCGGCCACGGCACTGCCTCCCCAGGTCACCCGGGTCGTCGACGCACTCGAGCGCAAGGGGCAGGTCATCCTCTACGGCCCGCCCGGCACCGGGAAGACCCGGCTCGCGCTGAGCGCGGCCCTGGCCCTGACCGGCAGGCCGGACCGGATCGACGCGCCCGCGCCGGAGCGCCACGAGGCCGTGCAGGCGATGATGTCGCCGACCGTCCGATCGGCCGAGCGGCCCGCGGTATGGCTGTTCGTCGCCAGCCGGAACAAGAGCGACTGGCGCTGGGACGACCTGGAGAAGGAGGGCAGCGCCACCCTCTGGAAGGGCCGACTCGCCCGCAACTTCGAGCAGATGCAGCCCGGCGACCTCGTAGTCGGATACGAAAGCGCACCCACGATGAAGGCCATCGCCCTGGGACGCATCACCGGCATCGACCTGTCCAGCGAGGACGAGTGCGTCAGCGTTGAGTGGGTCCGCCCGCTTGACGGCCCCACCTGGGAGGAGTTCGACACCGATCCGATCCTGAGCCTCAGCGAGCCGAAGGTGCACCGCATGCAAGGCACCGCGTTCCGGCTGACACCGCGCGAGGCCGATCGGATCCTCGGCGAGGACGAGTGGGAGGACGGCGCCGGCGCGGCCCAGCCCACGGTCAGCCTCGTGACCTTCCACCCCTCCTACGGCTACGAGGACTTCGTGGAGGGTTTCAAGCCCGCTCCGGCCCGGGCAGGCAGCGGGCTGTCGCTGCAGCTCACGGACGGCGTCTTGTTCAACCTCTGCACCACCGCGGCCCAGGAACCCGACCGCACCTTCCTGCTGATCATCGACGAGATCAACCGAGGCGACCTGCCCCGCATCTTCGGCGAGCTGATCACCCTACTCGAGCCCGACAAGCGCGACATGCCCGTAGTCCTGCCCATCAGCGGCCGGTCGTTCTCCGTGCCGCCGAATGTGCGCATCATCGGAACGATGAACACCGCGGACCGCAGCGTCGGCCACCTGGACGCAGCGATCCGGCGCCGGTTCGCCTTCATCGAGGTGGGTCCGGACGCGGACGTAGTCTCCGGGTCGGTGGGGCCACTGGACCTGGCCGCGTTCTTCGAGGAGCTCAACTCCCGCATCGTCCGGTTCCTGGACGCCGACCACCAACTCGGCCACGCCTTCTTCCTGCGCGACGGCGAACCCCTCACCAGCGACACGCACCTCGCCGCCGCCTTCCACGACGACATCGTCCCGCTGCTGGAGGACTACACCCTCGGCAGCGCCGACCTGCTGCGGCACCTGCTCGGCACGCTGGTCGACCCGCAGACCGGACGCCTCGCGCGGATACCCGCGGACGAGCTGCCCGCCGCGCTCGCAACGGAGTTCATCGCCGCAGGCGCCGACGAGGCACTCGATGGGTGATCCTCACGCGCGGCTTGAGGAGATCCACCTCGGCGAGTACGAGCGCCGTGAAGTGCAAAGGGAGCAGCTGACCGACACGGATCTGAGCCGCCTGCGGTCGCTCACCGACCAGCGGTGCCTGAGGGTGTCCGAGACGCGCTACGGCTGGCGCATCGAGGCGCTGTCGACGGTGGGTGTGCTGGTCCTCGACCGCATCCGGCTGGTCATCGAACCCAAGACCGCCGTGGACGGCAGCCGACTGATCAGCTGGCTGTGCTACGCCCTCCACCTCCCGGTCCGGCACGCGGCGACTCCCCGCGGCTGGGAGACCGACCGCGCCGGGTTCACGGACCTGGTCATCTCCGCCCTCGTCGCGGAGTGCCGCGCACTCCTCCTCGGCGGCCTGCGCCGGGACTACGTCCGCCGCGACCTGGTCGAGCCGGTGCTGCGGGGACGACTGGACCTGACCGCCCAGGTGTCCCGGCGGTACGGCCAACTCGACCGGCTCCACCTGCGCACCTTCGAACGGGACGCCGCCATCTGGGAGAACGAGGTGTGCAGCGCCGCACTCGACCTTGCGGCCCGGCTCGCCGACCGCCGGGAGCCATCGCGGGCGGCAGCCGAAACTGCCGCTCTCTTCCCCCGGCCCACCACCCGCGCCGCAGCCGTGCGGATGCTCACCAGAGCCAGGTACACGCGACTGAACGCACGCTACCGCCCTGCCCACGCCTGGGCCCGGCTGCTCCTGGACGGAGGCGGCGTCGACGACCTTCTGGTCGACACCGGGCACACCGCCGATTCCCTGCTGCTGCGGATGGAGAATCTGTGGGAGGCCGTCGTGCGGCGAATGACGGTCGAGGTGGCCGCCGGAATGTCGGGGCGTCCGGTGCCAACCTCCGGCGACTCGGCGATCAGGGTATCCGGTGACCTCTCGTCCCACTCCCCGTTCCGCCCGGACGTCCTGCTGTTCTTCGCGAACACGCCGCCGATGCTCCTGGCCGTGGATGCCAAGTACAAGCGCTACGACAACAGATCCACCTCGGCCGGTGACATCCACCAGATGCTCACTTATACCGCCGGATACTCCCCCGAGGGCAGGGGCGCAGCCCTGGTCGTGCACCCCTCCCCGGCCGGTGCCACCCACCGCCGTCTTCGCGTAACAGCACCGCGCGGACAGCTCGCCGAACTGCACGTGGCAGGGATCGACGTACGACTGTCACCGCAGGACGCGGCGCAGGCCTTGGCCCCTGTCCTCACCGCCGCCCTCCACAGCACCGGCCACCCCTCGGCGGCCGGGACGATACCTCCGCAGTCGGCGCAGCGGCGTGCAGCCGAGGCATGGAACGTGCCCTGTCCCCGCTCCGCCGCCACCCGACAGGAAAGCGAGACTGGCTCCTCACCGGGATGAGCCGCCAGGCGTCGCTGACGCGGGAGAATTCATCCTCGACCTGCTGGCCGGCCCCCACTGGGCCCCGTGCGGCTCGGCGCCCTGGAGCTGTCCTGGGCGGAACTGCCGGCGCTCAAGCAGCACACCGCCACCGTCCCCTTGGCCGCTGCACCAGTCCGGAGACCCTGTCCGATCTTGGTGGCTAATTCGAATTCACCTGCGGTGAGCCGGAGTTGATCGCTGAGGAACGACAACTCCAGCGGATAGGATCATGCTGATCGTTGATCTCGTCGTGATTCCTTGGGGATCGGAGTGTCTCGTGTCGATGCAGCCGCAGTCCTGGCCTGAGCCGGATCCGCAGGTCGCGGCGGCGATTAGGGCGATGTACCAGGGCAGGCGGGAGGCACCGCTGGCGGTGCAGGTTCGTGACCGGCTCGGGGAGCTGTTCCCGGACGCGGCCTTTGCTGACGCGTTCGGCCAGGTGGGCAAGCCGGGCTGGTCACCGGGGCGTCTGGCACTGGTCACGGTGCTGCAGAAGTCCGCGAACCTTACCGATCGACAGGCTGCTGACGAGGTTCGCGAGAACCTCGCCTGGAAATATGCACTCGGCCTGGGCCTGGAGGATCCGGGCTTCGACCACAGCGTGCTGTCAGAGTTCCGCTCGCGTGTCGTCGCCCACGGCCTGGAGGAACGTGTACTGGACCTGTTGCTGGAGCGCCTGCAGACCCTGGATCTGGTGCAGGCGGGCGGCAGCCAACGCACCGACTCCACACACATCGTTGCCGCGGTGCGGGATCTGAATCGACTCGAGTTGGTCGGCGAGAGCGTCCGCGCGGCCCTGAACGCGCTGGCCGCCGCATGCCCCGAATGGGTCGACCAGGTGCTGGTGGTGGAGGACTGGAGCCACCGCTACGCAGACCGGATCGACAACTGGCGACTGCCTGCCTCCAAGACCAAGCAGCACGAACTCGCGCTCGCCTACGCCGCCGACGGTTACACGCTGCTGCAGGCCCTCTACGCGCTCGCCTCGCCGGGGTGGCCAGGGCGGCGTCGTTCAGAGGATCTGTCCGACTTGATGCTGGTTCAGGTGGCGGACATGGCTGCGGAGTTCGCGGGGGTCGGAACGGAGGCAGGCACGGCCTCCGGGTGATCATGAGGTGTCGAGTCCCTGATCACCACAACGGAAGACCGTGCCTGCCCGCTCATCATCGCCCATCCCCGCCGGCCTGAGCCAACTCGCCGTTGTCCGGCCCGCCGAGCCCGAGGACCACCCGGGTCTGCTGGTCTGCCTCGCAGCGGTGCCGGATCCCCGGCGGGCGGAGGGGCGGCGCCATCCCCTCACCTTCATCCTCGCGCTCGCCGCGTGCGCGGTTCTGGCCGGTGCGAAATCCCTCGCCGCGATCACAGAGTGGGCCGCCGACGCATCACCCGCCGTACTCACCGCCCTCGGCGGCCTGGGTCGCGAACCGTCCGGTCCCACCCCTCCGGCCGAGGCCACGGTGCGCCGGGTCCTGCAGCGCGTGGACGGCGACGCCCTCGACACGGCAATCGGCACCTGGCTTGCTGCCCGCGACCCCGGCCGCCCGCGACCCGGTCAGGACCGAGCCCGGCAACCCCGTCACTCGCTGGCCGTGGACGGCAAGACCGTGCGCGGCGCCCGTCGCGCCGACGGCACCCAGGTCCACCTGCTCGCCGCGATGACCGGCACCGGACTGGTCACCACCCAGCGCGAGGTGGGCGGCAAGACCAACGAAATCACCGTCTTCCGGCCGATGCTCGCCCCACTCGACCTGACCGACATTGTGGTCACCTTCGATGCCCTGCACTCACAAACCGCCCACGCCCGCTTCCTGGTGGAGGAGAAGCAGGCCCCCTACATCGCGGTGATCAAGGGGAACCAGCCGCTGCTGCACCAGTACCTGAAGCAACTGCCCTGGCGGGAGGTGCCGCTGATGGACAAGACCCGCGCCACCGCGCACGGCCGCGACGAGATCCGCCGTGTCAAGACCGCCACCGTCACCCGCGGACTCGGCTTCCCGCACGCGGTCCAGGCCGTGCAGATAGTGCGACGCCGCCACGTCATCGCCACCGGCAAAGTCACCCTCGAACGCGTCTACGCGGTCACCGACCTGGCAGCGGAGCACGCCGACGCCCCCGAGATCGCACACCGCGTTCGCGAACACTGGGGCATCGAGAACAGGATCCATCACGTCCGCGACACCACCTTTGCCGAGGACGCCTCACACGTTCGCACTGGGACCGCACCCCGGGCCATGGCCGCACTGCGCAACCTGGCCATCGACGCCCTCCGCCTGACCGGCTGCGGCAACATCGCCGCCGGCCTGCGCAAGCACTCCCGAGACGCCACCCAACCACTGACTACCCTCGGCATCACGTGATCAAACCGGACAGATTCCCTGAACGACGCCGCCCTGCGACCGCTGACGAATCGAGGCTAATGGTAATTATGCGGCGAGGTGGGAACTTGACACCAAGGATCCTCACAGTACCGTGGCCCAACTATGGCTTGCTCGCCCTCGAGTCGGCGCCCTCTAAAGTCACCTGGAACCCAGCTAATGGACTCAGGGCGCTTTCCCGTCCTAAGCCCACAGAATTCTTCCACAGCTATACGCACCTTGGAGATTGGCAAGGTGCAACGAAGATCCAAAATCTGACCGTTGTCAATATCGGCAACAATTAGCGGATCAACAGTGGGTGGCTCTGGATTATTGGACAGCCAAATGTTACTTGCCAAGTGTTCTTCCACAGGAACCACAGAACCAGCAGGAAGCAACCACTTTAGCGTTCCATACATTTTATGAAGATTTGCCATGACCTGGAGATAGCTATCGAACTCCAAGTCGACCTTGGCCGGGTTTCGATGCGGAGCAGCAAGAACAAAAGTTGCGAGAATATCGCTTGCCTCGCCACCCGAAAGAAGGCCACTTCCGCTAGCCGTGCCGAGCACATCGTCTATTAGGCGATCCAGTCTGACACCTGACAAAGAATAGTAAACTTGCCCCCGAAAGAACGCATGCAACTCCAGCATATACTCTCCCCTCAACTCGCGTAAAAAGCGGACTGGCCACCCCCCGGAGATTGTACTCCAGGGAGCGACCAGTCGAAGCAATCCCTAACGATCAACCTCCTCCAAGAAGGGTCAACCCGTTCCACCCATCGCTATTTCTCCACCAGATGGTCAGGCTAGACCCGCTAGGAAGAATCGATGGCACTGCCGTCGAGCAGGAATACGGGCCGGAGCAGACTCCCATCGGGTTGTTGATAACCGCCGTCGCTCTTGTGACGCCATTGTTACGCATTGCTAGAGCGATCTTGGTTTCCACGTGAGTGGCAGCGCCAAAGTTGCCGGTTGGGTCATGAGGAAGGCCAGACGCCTCGATTGCGTCTCTAACAGCCGGGACTCCCGCAACGGGACCGGTCCCCGTCCGCTGACGTTGCCGTCAACTACTGCCGTCAGACACCCGAGAAGAGCCCCGCCGGAAGAAATTCCGACCAGGCTCTTTTCGGGATGACGCCGCCCGTTAGCGGACTGCCACAACTACAGGTTCGCCAGGCCATCGCGCCAGCGCTTTGCCCCCTCGGGCTGCCTTATACGCGCGGAAGGTGCGGTCTCAATGAGATGCAGCAGATTCCAGGCCAGGCCAAAGCACAGGTCCTCACCGAAACACTCGGCCAGAACGTGCGCCTCCTCGTCAGCAAACCGGACGCTCAATGAGATCCAGGAGAGCTCCAGCACGCTCGACGGCGTCCTCAAGAGCCTCATCAAGTTCGCCTCTCTCGGAGGGAAGCTTTCCTAGCCCTTCAGTCGTAGATCAGTACCGTCGCTGTAGTTTGCTCGGCTCTGTTCGGCGGGGGTCGTGGGGTGCCGGGTGCGGCTGAGCGGCTGCGGTTGCGTCGGCGGTGACAGGCGCGGGCGAGGGCCTGGTGGCAGCGGCGCCAGCGTGACCAGTGCAGCCCGTGCCGGATCCGCTCCTTCGGTGCGGGCTGAGGGGCCATCGCCTCAAGGAGTCGACCGACCTCGTAGGCGGTATAGGCGATCGGGGCGGTGTCACCGAGGCTGGTGGGACCACGGAAGTCCCCCTCTCTGCCCCAGCGGCCCGTCGGGCCGGGGAGTGGCCTGTTCGCGTGCGACGGCGGCCTGGGCGACCAGGAAAGCGGCGGCCAGTTGCGCCAGGGTGATGTGCCGGTACCAGCCGTGGAAGGAGCGCACCTCGTAGTCGGCCATCCCAGCCGCCGACTTGGCCAGCTTGATAGCTTCTGCCACCCGCCAGCGCGCCCCGGGCACCAGTACCAGCTCCTCCACCTCGGTCTCCTGCGGGCCCCAGGCCAGGTAGTAATCCCGCTTGTCGGGTTCGGTCGGGCGGCGGCGCACGATCACCCACCGGGCCCAGGCCCCCTCCCCGACCTCCGAATCGGGGTCCGGGATGCGGCGCACCCACCACTGCCAGGCGCGGGAGTCCAGTTGGCTCGGGCCGGCCGCGAGCTCGACCCAGTCCTGGTCGCCCGCGACGCGTTCGACCAGGCGGGCCAGGTGCCGCCAGCCCGGGCGCGGCAGCACCGTGTGGTCGGCCGGCACGTTGACGGCGTAAGGCAGGCGGTGCCGCTCCAGGAAGGCACGGAAGGCCCCGTCGCGGCCGTAGACCTCGTCCGCGGCCACCCACACGCGCCCGGTCGGCACGTCGGCAAGGATCCGCTCGATCATCTGCTCGGCCAGCCTGGGCTTGGTGGCGAAGCCCAGTTCATCGGGGACGTGCGCGGCCCGACAGCGCGCCCGGTCCTCACACCACTCCTTGGGCAGGTAGAGCTCCCGGTCCACCAGCGCCTGCCCGGCCCCGGTCGCCCAGGCCGCCATCACCCCGATCTGGCAGGGGAAAACCCCTCCCAGTGTGCCGGTGTACTGCCGGGCCACCCCGGCCGATGACCGGCCCTTCTTCGCGAACCCGGTCTCATCGACCACCAGCACCCCGCACCCGTCCGGTCCGGCCCCCTCTCCGCCGTCCTCCAGCGAGGCGATGACGTAGCGGCGCACGAAGTCCCGCAGCCCGTCCGCGTCCCACCGGGCCCGGTCCAGCAGGTGCTGTTGCCCCCACGGCGTCAACTCCCCGCCGTACTCGGCCAGTTGCCAGCCGTTCTTGCGGGACAGGGGCGCCAGCAACCCGCGGATGCAGGCCCCGGCACGGCGCCGTAGATCTGCTCGCGGGAAGACACCACCCACCTCCAACAACAGCAACTCCAGCTGGTCAGAGAAATCCTCAGCCCGCTCCTGGTCCGTGACCAGCAGCGGCACGTCCAACAACTGTGCCTGCATGTCCACCAGTTACCCGCCCCAGCTGATCAACGAACTACAGCACACATGCTGATCTACGACTGAAGGGCTAGGGCGACGAAATCACTAACCTCGGGCCGAGCACCGCGACCGCCGTGATGAGACCGACCCCTGCGGCCAAGCCGCCCGCGCTGAGGATGCAGACTGTGCCGACGGAGGGAATGGCACCCACCGCACGCAGACCGACGGACCCGACCACCAGCGTGGCCCCTCCGGCCATGCTGCCGACTCCGCCGGCCATTTCGAGCGTACTGAGCGCGGCGTCCTGCAGAGCGTCGGAGTTGTGGCCGGCCCACCCCGCGGTCGCGTCGAGCGCGTCCCCACCTGCGTCGAGGACGTCTGAGCACACATCGCACCAGTCGTGACCGTCCAGCTCGATGCGGCTGGTCGGGTTTCCGCTGGTGAAGGCGTAGCAGTTTGCCGGTGTACGGATCGCTGGCGAGGTTTATGTCGGCGAGGGCGCCGTTGTACATGTTCCGGCTGGTGAAGCGGTTCAGGCCCGGGTTGTAGTCGCGGAAGCCCATGTCGTAGGTACCGGACTGGGCGTCCCACCGCTTGGAGTTGAAGCGGTAGGGGTTGTACTCCTCCTCGGTCGGGTCGCCGGCGTCGGGCTTGTCGATACCGGTGAACTCGTCCTTGTCGTCCTTGCCTGTTATGGAAGATCTCGAGGTATTCCCCTGGAGCTCCCGATTGCTCAGGATCCTGAGGAGTCCAACATGGAGCGGCGGCCCGCCACCGGAATGACGGGCCGCCGATTTCCACTCAGTGAGGGTCTGGCCTGTAGGGGGGCGCGACAGCCTCGTACGAGAGAGCGATATCGACCACTTCCTCCGGAGTCAGCTCAGGATCATGCCGGTAGATCAAGGAGTATGCCCCCGGGTACGGAACACTCTCCTCGAACAACTGCTCCATGGCATCGACTTCCTCTTCGGTACCGTCGAAGGCAACGATACGCTGCACCAGCTCAACGAGCTGATCTCGAGAGAGAGCACCGAGTGCCATTTCGCACCTCCTCAGTCGTAATGATAGCCGGGATCCAGCGCCTCGGCGTGATACCGCGGCGTCGCAATTATGAGGTTGTCCAGATCATACACACCACCACCATCGTGGATCGGCGTCCGGTGATGCAGGACATAGCTGTTGTTCTTTCCGACGGCCTGGGTGGGGTCAACCTTGGGGGCTGCACCGTTCTTCATGCGGTAGTAATCCCTGTCACCAAACTGCTTGGCCAGTTCGGGGACCTTGGCGATCTCACCCCAGAACGCCTCGCGGAAATCATTCCAGTTCTTGAACTCTCGGCCCTGCAGAGCGCGCGCCACCTGACCAGGAACCTTTCCAGCATTACCGGCGGAACCTCTGAGCCATTGCCCATTGACATCCGGGAGTTTACTCCCGCCGACGACGCCGCCGGCCGACTTCCGCAAGTCCTTTGCCTTCTTGACGTTGTCCAACTGACGCGGAGCCTTCGCAATGTCCCCGAAAGGCAAGAAGCCGACAATGCCAGCTGCGATGGCCCAGTTATCGCCCTCGTCGACCGATCGCTTGAGATCGTACGCGTCGCAACCCAGGCCGAGGATAGGGATCCAACTGCACACCGCGAGGCCAACTTCCTTGGCCTCCTCATCAGAGGGGGGCGTACTTGTGCTCTCGATCAAGTCCTCGCCGCAGACTGTGGTGAGGCCAGTGCCGCGACAAGCTATGTGTCCATCGAGTTCGATGAAGCTTGTGGGGTTGCCGCCGGTGAAAGCGTAGCGGTTGCTGGTGTACGGGTCTGTGCCGAGGTTCATGTCGGCGAGGGCGCCGTTGTACATGTCCCGGCTGGTGAAGCGGTTCAGGCCCGGGTTGTAGTCGCGGAAGCCCATGTCGTAGGTACCGGACTGGGCGTCCCACCGCTTGGAGTTGAAGCGGTAGGGGTTGTACTCCTCCTTGGTCGGGTCGCCGGCGTCGGGCTTGTCGATACCGGTGAACTCGTCCTTGTCGTCCTTGCCGTAGGCGGTGTAGCCGTACGTGGCCTTCGCATCGCCATTCTTGTCGGTCAGGATTTCGACGTCGGTGTGGCTGTTGTAGCCGTAGTAGCCGTCCTCGGTGGTGCCGTCACCGTTGTGCTTGACCTGCGAAAGGCGCTCGCCCCACGGGCTGTACTGGTACGACTTGGTGAGCGCACCGGAGACCTCTTCGCCCAGCACCTCGGCCGACATGCCCAGGTAGTTGAAGTCGGTGGTCTTGCCGTCCGCGGTCTTCGAAGCAGTGCGGTCCAGCGGGTCGAACGTGTACTTCGTGGTCTTCATCGACCCGGTGTCATCGAGCTTGCCGCTCTCGACGACGTGGTCGAAGCCGTCGTACACGCTCCGCTCAACTACTGTGCCGCCCGAGGTGACCGACTCCTGTCGGCCGAAGGGGTCGTAGGTGTACGAAAACGTCGTGCCCGACGCCGCCGAGGAGAGCAGCCGGTTGCGGTCATAGGTGAAGGATGCGGAGATTCCCTTGACTGTCTGGCTGATGACGTTGGCGTTGTCGTCGTGGACGTAGGTCTCGGTGCCCGCGCCGTTGCCCGTCTTGACCGACTTGGCGAGCCGGTCGGCCGGGTCGTAGGTGTAGTCAGTGGTCGAGTCGAGATACGCCGCGTGGTTGTCGGCGTTCATCTTCTTCGCCACGTCCTGCGCCTTGTTCCCGTTGGCGTCGTAAGCATGACTGTGTGACGAGACCAGGGTGCCGTTCGGCTTCTTCTCGGCCTGAGTCTTGAGCGCTCCGTCAAGGAAGTACGTGTAGTCGACGGTGTTGCTGTTGGCCTTCGTCTCCCGCAGTTTCTGGCCGCGGTCGGTGTACGTGTACGACGTGGCCTTCGGTGCGGCGTCACTTGCGCTCTTGCCGACCGAGACTGTCTTGACCAACTCGCGCAGATCGTATGTGTACTTGGAGAACTGGTCGGGATGGGTCAGTGTGTCTGTCTGACCGTTTGCGTCGTAGGTGAACGACGTTGACTTCTTCTCCTGGCCGGCCAGTGCCTCTGTGACCTTCTGGACCTGGTTCAGGCCGGTGTAGGCGACGGTGTAGGCATCGACCTTGGCGCCGGAGGACGTGTCGTCGATGGATGTGAGGTTGGCGTTGACGTCGTACGCGTAGGCGTATGTCTTTTTCTCGGTGTCACTGTCGCCGGAGTTGTTGCGAACGAGTTTGACGCCGTCCGCGACGACCGCACCGCCGCTGTTCTGGAACAGCTGGAGTTTGCCCGTGCTGCCTTGGGTGAAGGTGTGGGAGCCCAGGGAGACCCAGGTTCCGGTGCCGGCGTTCTGGTCGATCGTCTTGTCGGTCGTGCCGCCGGAGTGCGTGAGCGTGTACTTCGCCGTTGTCGCCGCACCCGTGACCTTGGGGAACTTGACGTAGGCGGTGTAGGAGCCGTCCTTCGGTGTGTTCAGGGTCCAGGTGAAGGCATCGGTTCCGGTGCCTGAGGCATGGACCTGGTGGTCATAGCCCTGCTGGCCTGTGAGGTTGCCCTTTGACCAGGTGCCCGTGGCGGAGGTGTGCTGGGTGTCGGAGTTGTCAGTCAGCACCACAGCGCTGCCGACCGGGACACCGTCGTCCGTCTTCGACTTGAGCTTGCCGTCCGGGTAGTAGCTCCAGCCCATGGTCCTGTTCGACGAGCCACCAGCTGAGGTCAGCGTCCTTGCTGTCTGCTGGCCCAGCTCGTTGTAGTCGTACGTGGTGGCGATGTCCCAGGGGTCCGTCGAGGACTTGGCCCAGCCGTTGTCGAAGTACTCGAACGTGGTGTCGTTGCGGACTGTCTGGCCCTCCGAGGGCGGGGCCGAAGTCTTGGAGACCCGGCCGACATCGTCGTAGGACGTCTGCGTGTAGACGTTGCTCTTGTTGTAGCGGGTATCGCTCGGGTCGTACGGCTGGTACTGCTTCACCGGCCGGTTCAGCGCGTCGTACTCAGTCCGGGCAGCGAAGTCGTCGGCATTCGCCGTGTCCACACCACGCGGAGTGATCACCTTGGTGGTGTTGCCCACCTGGTCGTACTCGACCTTGGTCGTCCGGTACGTGATCGTGCTGGTGCCCGAGTGCGGCACCTTGGTCTGGGACTGCATGCCACGCTCGTCGTACGTAATGAGCGTCTCGTTGTTCTCGGCGTCCTTCGAAGCGACGACAAGCGAGTCCTTGTCGTAAGAACGTGAGGTGTTCTTGCCCGCCGCGTCCGTGACCTGCGTGACCCTGTGGTTCAGGTCGTAGGCAGTCTTGGTCGTGTAGTCGGCGGTGTCGGCGGTCGCGTTCTTCTTCGGGTCGATGACCGTGGTGACGTTGCCGACGTTGTCGTAAACGTACGAGACCTTGTCCCCGATGGCGTTGGCCACCGAAGTCAGCTGATAGATCTCGTCGTAGTTGTTGGTCATGATGTAGTCGTTCGGGTCCGCTGCGGTGGCGCTGCCCTTCGGCTCCGTCGAACTGTTGAGATTGCCGACCTTGTCGTACGTGTAGGTCGTCTTCCGCTCGCCGGAGGTGGCCGTGTCCTTCGGTTCGGTCGCCGAGGCGACTTGGTCCGCCGCGTCGTACACCGCCGACGAGACTGCACCGTTCGGCGCCGTCGCGGTGGTGATGTTGTCGTTCGCGTCGTAAACCGGGGCCGGTGTGGTGATCAGAACACCCGCGCTCTGATCCTTCGGCACGGTATTGACCAGCGGACGTCCGTACGTGTCGTACGTCTGCGTGGCCTTCTTGCCCAGCGCATCGGTGACCTGAGTGACCTGGCCCCGCTCGTCGTAGACGTACGTCGAGGCCTTGCCCAGGGCGTCCGTGATGGTCTTCGGGTAACCGGTTGGCTCGAAGCCGCTATTGGTGGTCGGGTTGCCGTTGGCGTCGATCGCCTTGGTCAGCTGACCGTAGGAGTCGTACTCGTACTTGGTGGTGTAGTCGTCGACCGTGGCAGTCGCGACGCCCTTGGGGTCGGTGACCGCCTTCAGGTTGCCGAAGGTGTCATAGGCGAACTGGTGGGTGCGGCCCTCGGGCGACGTCTTCCTGAAGATGTCGGCCGAGTAGCCGTCGGCACGGGTCTGGTACTCGTACTTGGCCGCATTGGCCGGGTAGGTGCCCGGCGCACAGTCCGAGGACGGGGGAACGCCCGCCTTGTTGTTCTCGGCGTCACGCTGCCAGAGCGGGTAGCCGGTCTTCTGGTCGTAGCAGTAGGCGGTCTTGGCGCCGTTGGCTTCTTCGAGGTAGGTGACGTTGTTGTCCGCGTCCCAACTCGTTTTCGTCGTCTCTGACTTGGCGTTGGTGATCTGGACCGGGCGGCCGAAGTCGTCGGTCACATAGTCCGTCGAGTGAGCCTCGGCGTCCGTGACCTTCGTGTCGGTGAACTTGGTGTTCGCCGCATTCGGCTTGTAGACGAAACCGGTGTCGAAACGCTTCCGGTCAGTAATCGTCTGCGTCCACCAGTGGTACTTCGGGTCGTCGCCCTCCTTCGGGTAGTAGTACGCCAGGTCGGTCGCGTTGCCCCGCGGGTCGGTGGCCTTGACCAGCTTGACGTTCTTGTTGCCCTGAGTGGCGTCGTAGGTGAACGTGAAGTCCTTCGGCGCACCGTTGGTGGAGCCGTCTCCGTCGGTGAACTGCCCGAGCAGGCCCTTGTCGGTGTAGTAGAAGGAGATCTTGCGGCCCGAGATGTCCGTCATGGACTTCACGTGGTCGTAGATCTTGGAGTTGTTCAGGCTGGTGCCGGTGACCTTGGCGCCCGAGTCATTGATGTACGCGTAGGTGGCGTCGCCCTTCTTGAAGTAGTCGACGGTCAGCGTCTGACGGCCGGCCGGGTCGGTGATGTACTTCAGGAACTTCGTCGGCTTGTTGTTGGACTTGCGCTCTTCGTAGGTGTAGCTCTGCGTGTTGCCGTTCTTGTCGACGGCGGACGTCATGTAGCCGTCGCAGCCGAACAGGAAGCGGGTGCCGTCCGGACGCGTGAGTGTCCAGGCGTCCGGGATCGGGTCCTTGTTCGGCTGGCAGTCCAGGCCCGACTTCATCGTGACCTTGTAGTGGACGCCCGCCGGGGCCTTCCAGCTGCCGTCCGGCTGCTTGCGGAAGACATGCGTCGTACCGTCGCCGTCCGGCAGCCGGATCTCGGTCGGGCTCGGCTTCGGGTGGAATTCCAGCGGTGCGCCGAGCCGCGTCGGGCCGGCGAGCTGGCCGGACCAGCCGTGGCCGAGGACGGTGTCCGAGGTGTCCTGCGTGTTGTACGCCAGGCGCGCGAAGGTGCTCAGCCCGCGGCCCGGGTTGCTGAAGGCGTTGTACTGCCAGACACTGTTGCCGGACGCGGTGTTGTTCATCAGTGACGAACCCGCGCCGGTGTTCTTGCCCGCGTAGGAGTAGAACTTCTCCAGGCCCAGCTGGTTGGAGGTCGGGTCCTCCACAGCTACGTTCTGCTTCAGCGAGGGGATGCCGCCGGTGCCGGCCGACAGCCAGGTGCCGTCGGCGGTCTTGCGTACGTCCCAGCCCAGCACGTAGTCGTTGCGCTTGTTCCCCGAGTCGGAGTTGATCGGGGTCTTGACCTGCGCCTGGATCGTCGCGGACTTGCCCGGCAGCAGCGCCGGGATCGCGGTGGAGACCTGGTTGCCGCCGTTGGTGACGTCCGTGCCGTCGGGCAGCTTCCAGGTGTACGACATCTGCCGCTCACCGGCCGCCCAAGCCGAGCTGGTGGTGTTGGTGACCGTCATGTCCACCGTGTAGGTGGAGTTCGGGGTCATCCGCGCGGGGGTCTGTGGCGCGTAGTACGTGTCCTCGGTGGTCGAGTCGACGTAGATGACGCGCAGCAGCGGGCCGAGCTGGTAGTCGGAGGCCTCCGAGGCCAGGAACAGGGTTCGTTCCTGGGGTCCTGTGGTGGTCTCGTCCTTGAGCTTGACCAGGGCGCCCTTGTTGTTGGCGGGGGTGTCGACCCAGGACTGGGTGAGGCTGGTGGCGTCCCACCAGTGGCGGCCGACCTCGTCGGTGATCTGCGGGACGGTGCCGGAGACCGTCGCGGAGAAGTCGCCGCCGGGGGCGGTCCACGGTGCCCCGGTGGCCGCGTTGTTCCAGGTGGCGGTGGACTCGGTGAACGCCTTGTTCAGGCCGTGGAGTTCGTAGATCGCGCCGTTGCTGGTGCTGGTGGTCTCCGCGCCCCACATGTAGAGCTTGCTCTCCAGCACGGTGGCGCTGGCGGGGATGCCGGTGGTGGAGAACTTCAGCGCGGTGCGGGTCTTGCCGTACGTACCGGAGTTGTTGCCGACGCTCAGCCACTTCTGTCCGACACCGAAGGACTGGATGGTGTCCTGGTTGGTGGTGGGCTGCTGGGAGGAGAGCGTGGTGTCCGTGACCCCCGAGGTGCCCTGGACCAGCTTCATGGTGCGGCCGGCCTTGGGGATGCCGACGGTACGGGTCGGGGACCCGAGCACCTCACCCGTCTTGGTCTTGACGGCGAGCTGGTAGTAGTACGACTTGCCGATCTCCGCCGAGCTGGTGTCGGGGGTCGGTACCGCCGTGGTGTCCGTGTACGTCGTCGCCGTGGCGTCGATCGGGGCGATCAGCGTGGCCGCGGACGGGGTGAACACCTGCTGGGTGGAGCGGTGCAGCTGGTACTCGGCGATGTCGTCGCCCGGGCTGCCCGTGGTGTTGGTGTACTTCGGCCAGGACAGCTCGGGGCCGGTGGAGTGCACCACGGTCGGCGAGTTCAGCGCGGTGCCGACCTTGCCGTACGTCACCGTCAGGCGCGGGATGGTCGACGTCTCACCGCCGTACGTGCTGCCGTCACCCGCCTCGTAGCGCGGACCCCCGGTCGGCGCGGTGGCGGTCTCGTCGACGGCCTTGATGACGAAGCCGTGATTCGTCGCGGTGCCGGAGACCCACTTCTGCACCGTGTCGGCGACCCGGAAGTTGTGCCACTGGTTGTACTCGCCAATGTCCTTGCGGATCTGGGCCGGGTTCACCAGCCGGATCGCGTCCGCGGCAGTCCGCTTCGTGGAGTCGCCGGTGTCACCGAGGACGATCTTGCCGGCGGTGCCCTTGGAGAAGTCGAGCTGGCTGGTGCCCAGCTGCTTCCAGGCGGCGGCTCCGGTCTGGTTGACGGTGTACGTCGTGGTGCCCTCACCGGAGGTCACCGTGTACGGGGCGACCGCGGTCGCGTCCGCGAGGCCCGGGGTGCGGACCTCGACGCGGTAGTCGGCCGTGTCCGCGATGCGCGGCTGCCAGGTGTAAGACTCGCCGGTCGCGGTGTTCTTGTTGTACGCGTAGTCGTCGTTGACCGCCGCGCCACCGGTCGTGGTGCCCTTGGGCCACTCACCGACCGCGGCGGTGCCCGCGTCCCCGTCGTCGAGCTGCACGGTGCTGGCGGACTGCTCGCCAGCCAGCGCGCTGGTGTTGGACCAGGTGGCCGTCGCCTCGTCCCAGGCGCCGGTGGCCCGGCGCACCTCAATGTCGACGTTGTTGGCGTTGGTGGTGTGGGACTGGTCGAAATACAGGCTCAGCTGAGCCGCGTCGACCTTCACCCCCGCCGGGATCTCGGTCAGCGGGAACTTGATCAGCGAGCGGGCAAGGCCGGTGTCGGTCTTGCCCGCCGACAGCTTCCACGTAGAGTTGAAGTTCACCGACGGCTGGTCGGACAGGACCATCACGTCCTGCGACGCCGACGGCGACGGCGCGACGGTGATCGTCGGGTCGATCACCACCGGATACTGCCGCTCCTTCGCCGCCAGCCACTTGGCATCCGGCGTGAGCGTGAGCTTCCAGCTCTTGCCGTCGCGGGAGCGGGTCAGCTTCTGGGTGACCTCGGTGGAGTACGTACCACCGGTCGGCGACAGCTTGTCCTTCTTGGCGTCCGTCATGTACGGCGCCGGGATAACCAGGACCGGGGTGCCAGGGGCCTCGCCGAACAGGGCGATCGACCCGTCCTTGCGCGCCTTGGGGAGCAGCCCGTTGGTGTCCAGGGTGAAGACGTACGAGACGGGCTTGTCCGGAGCCTCGTCCAGGACGATGTTCTCCTTGACCCTGCCCCGGCCCACCTCGTATTCGAGGTCGGCGCCGGCTACCGCGTCCTTGTACGTGACCGTGTCGCCCTTGACTGTCGGGCGGAGTTCCTTGGCGCCCTCAAGCCCCAGGCTGACCGAGCGGCCGTCCGGCGCCTCGAAACGCAGCAGCTTCTCCGCGTCCGAACCGAACCAGCTGCGCCCAGAGTTGGCGGTGTTGGCGAAGTCGAAGCCCTTGGTCTTGGTGGCGCGGACCGTCGTGTCGATCTGCTTCCAGGACTTCCCGGCCTTGTACGAGACGGGGACCGCCGCCAGCTCGGCCTCCACCCGGCCGTCCGACATCTCCCAGAAACGGGCCTGCGCGGTGCGCCGATCGGTCAGCTCCTTGACCCGCTTGGCCTTCGGGAGTTTCTTGCCCTTCGGCAGCTTCTCCCGGCTCGGTATTTCCAGCTTGCCGCCGACCGGCGGCTTGGCCAGTTCCCTTCCCTCATCGTCGTCCGAAAACCAACCCTTGACCGTGTCGACAACGCCTTTTCCGTCGTCTTCCTTGGGTGCCGGGGCGGCGTAAGCCACCTGCGGTAGCGCAGTACCTGCGACCGCCGACACCACAAGGCAGGAGATGAATCTCCCGAGCCTTACTTTCACAATGCCCTTTCTGGGGCGGCCCTTTCCGCGGAAAGTGGGCACGCCAATCAAACCGACCTGAAATTTCAGGCCGGCAGCGGGGTGAACATGCGTCACCCCTGGCCAGGGGCGTGATGATTTCTAGTCAGGTCGACCGGGCGGCGTCAACCCCGCGGACATTCGGGGACGAATGGCGGCCCAATGGCGGGCGGTTCGCCCCTTTCTTCCGGTCGCTCGCGCTGCTGTTTCGTCGTGGTGTATAACCGCCCGGTTCGGCTTCATCCCACTCACCGAAAGCCGGGCTCTGCCATGCCAGCCAGCGAATCCTCAGAAATCACGGGACCGGAGACAAAGGGCCACCACCAGGTGAATGAGAAGGGCGAGCAGAAATCCGGTGGGAGTCAGAGTGCGGGTCTTCAGGGCACAGGGCGTCAGGGCATAGCCATTGCCGCCGCCATGCTGCTCGCCTGCGGCGGCCTCGTCGGCTACGGCGGGTTCGCCACCAACGAGCAGCCCGCCCCCCACGCCGTCCCGACCGCCGAGGTGACGTACGAGGTCACGGGTGACGGCACCGCCGAGATCTCCTACCTCGCCCGCAACGAGTCCGGCTCCGCGACCGGCGTCAAGGACGCCGCCCTGCCGTGGAAGAAGACCGTGCAGGTCCCCCTCGGTAAGGACCCGACCGTGGCCATCGTCCTCGGCTACCGGGGCGGCCAGGCGGCCTGCACCCTCGCCGTCCGTGGCGCGCATGTCCAGCGCGCAACCGCCAGCGGGACGTACGGCCGCGCCACCTGCAGCAACCGACTTCCCCGGTCCTGAATCACCCCGCCCTATCCGTTCACGGCCCGTCCGCCCGAGTTCCTGGTTCCGAGTTCAAGGAGTACGCACGTACGCACGTGCGCACCGCGTCACGACAGATGCTGGTCACCTTGGCCGTCTTGAGCGCCCTCGCGCTTACCGCCGGATGCGGCACAGCAGACCCGCAGAACACCGCGGCGGCGGACGCCACCGCCCCAACGGGAGCGGGAGCCTCAGAGGTCGGGGCCGGGACCGGCGGCGAGGAAGCCTCCGCCTCGCCGTCCGCCCCGTCGCCCTCCGCGTCCACGTCCCCGAGCGGCTCGGCGACCCCTTCGGCCACCGCGGCGGGGGGCCCCCCCCCCCCCGGGGGCCCCCCCCCCCCCCCCCCCCCCGGCGCGCCCGCCCGGGGCGCCGGCCCCGGGGGGGGGGCCCCCCCCCCCCGCCTGCCCCGCC
>NZ_JBHVEE010000154.1:0-23212 GCF_042802415.1 Streptomyces sp. NPDC057486
TTCGACAAGACCTCCGCCAGCTACCTCGCAGGGCTCCACCTACGCGGCTCCCTCATCTGGATCCGCAGCCTCCGCCCCACCGAGTGATCTCAACCCGGAACAGGCCCTAGTCCCCCCTCATCCGTGCCGGCCGAACGGGCGGTCACGCGGTCGGGCGATGCGCCCCCCGGAACCTTAGGCGATCATGCGGCGCGCGACGTGCTGCGAGCTGTCGAGGTTCAGGGTCACGTGTCCAGGTAGGTACGGGCCGATCAGGTCGACATCGAGCACTTGCTGGACCCTCGAGTGCTCCAGGTCGAGGAAGCGCGTGGCCGTACCCGTGCCCGCGCAGTTCACCAGAACGTCGACCCTGCCCAGTTCATCCGCGAGCGCGCCAACCACCTCAGCGCCGCCCGGCAGGTCAGTGAGATCCAGTTGGGCGAGTGCACACCGGCGGCCCTTCTCCCGGACTTCTCGCGCCGTTTCCTCGGCACCCGCCCGGTCTCGGTGCCAGGTGATCCCCACGTCCATACCCTGGGCCGCCAGCTTCACAGCGACGGCTCGGCCGATCCCGGAATCTCCGCCCGTGACCAGCGCGACCGGTGTCACGGGCGGATTCCCGCCGTCAAATGGGTCGTAACTCATCGTTCATCCTTGGAGGTGCACGTCTCCCTTCCAGAGCGTGTTCCCCGCACCCCTGCCACGGTCACCGGATGCCCACAGCTGTCTGCGCGGAGGTCGTAAAAACGACCAGCAGTACCTGTCGCGTCGCACCATGGGCGTCGCGGCCCGCCATTCAGACGGTCGGTGACCATGATGTCCAGCCGGCTGTGAACACAGCCGCCAGAGCCAACGGGTGGAACCCACCGAGGCTAGGCCACGCGATCCCTGTCATGAGTACACGAGCTGGGAAAGTCCAACAGTTCTGGTGTGCGGCTTGAAGGAAAATCATGGTCCAGAAGATCCACGAGGCCATGACGGAGGATCCTGCCGTCGTGTCGTCGCTGACGCCCGTAGTGGACGCTGCCCAGCTGATGCTGACGCTGGTCTGCGAACGGGTTGCAGGCATGGCTGTTGCCGGGCGAGTTGAGCGGCGCACCCTCCCCCAGCCCGCACACCACGCTCTTGAGCCGCTCAATGAGCACGGGTCGGGGGCGCTGCTCGGTGTGGACAGAGCTTCGCCTGGTCGACTGGCTGGCGGGGCGCGGCCGCGCCGGGCGCGGGGGTGCGGGGACGGCGGCGGGACCGGGGCACAGGGGTGCTCCCACGAGCCTCTCAATCGTCACGGGAAAGGACGGGATATCGGGTCCCGCCGTGCACCGGGCGCGGCGGGACCCGATGTGACTGAGCGCGCCACTTGGCCACTTTGAGGGTTCCGGTTGACTGCTCGCACAACGGCGCTCGGTCTCTGCAGGGGTGATGACAAGTGTTCGAAGAACCCACGCGCGTCGTCTACCCGAGCGTGAGCATCGCCTCGGTAACCTCGCCGACCGCCGCATCGGGGATCGCAGTGGCGGCCTCCTTGAGGACGAGCAGCCGCGCCCCGGAGATCTCGCGCGCGATTGTCTCGCCGTTGCCGACGGGGAAGAACCGGTCGCGGCGGCCGTGGACGACGAGCGTGGGGACCACAATCTCGGGCAGACGCTCCCGCCAGCGGGGTTTGCAGTCGAGCCTGGAGAACACCATGCCCATCTGGTTGGCCATCTGGACCGGGGGTGCGGTGCCGGGCGTGCGATCCCAGATGCGCGCGGCGATCGCGCGGGCGGCGACGGGGTCGTCGCCGCGGATCTCCGCGCCCGCGGCGGCGAACTCCGCTACCGCCTCGCGGTCGGTCCAGTCGGGCATCGGATGCGCGAACAGTCGGCTCATCGTTGCCTGGTCATGGTCGGGGAGGTCATCGTCGGGTGGGCCAGGGGCAACCGGGCGGGTGCCAACCAGGGTGAGCGCAGAGAACGCGTCCGGATGGTCGAGCACGGCCACCTGGGCAACCATTCCACCGACGCCGATCCCCGCGAGGTGCGCGGGCCCCCCGCCGAGCGCGTCAGCAAGGGCCGCCGCGTCGGCGGCGAGGTCGCGCAGGGTGTAGGCGGGCGCTTCCGGATCCGTCGTCGTCGACTCTCCGCTGTCGCGCAGGTCGTAGCGCACCACGCGGCGCCCGCCGGCGGCGAGGCGCTCGCACAGCGCGTCGGGCCAGGAGAGCATCGTCGTCCCGCCCGCGAGCAGGACGAGTGGTGCGTCGTCGTCACCGAACGACTCGATGCCCAAGACGATCTCATTGGCGTTGACCGTGGTCATCGGATCACCCCAGGACGTCGTAGGTCAGGTGCGTCGCGGTCGATGTCGGGGTCACGCTCCGCTGCACCAGCGTGCGCGGCGCTGTGCCGGTGAACAGTGGCGTCCCGGCACCCAGCACGACGGGCGCGAGGTGCAGCGTCAGCGCGTCGACCAGCCCGGCGTCGAGCGCCGAGCCGATCGTGGCGCCGCCGCCCATGAAGACGACGTCGAGGTTCTTACCGCTGTCCGGGCCGGGGTCGGGCGCGGTGACGAAGCCGTCCAGGGAGACCGAGATGTCAGCGATGATGCGAGTCATGCCAGGGCAGACCCGATCCGCCGCCCAAACTCATCGCTCACACACGAAGCGTGTGCCGGACGCGGTGTGTTGTCGGCGCGGTCGGGGTGCCACTCCATCGCAGACCGCGTTGGGGGCTCAGTCCATGCCGGGAATCGCTGGGCGGATGCGCTCGACCAGCTGGGGGAGGAAGAGTGCGCTCGCCGTGGCCGCAGCCGCGGCGGAAAGGGCGATGCTCCAGGCGATGGGACCGATGGGCGTGCAGCCGAAGAACTGGCTGAGGACCGGGGTCTGGACGACAGCCGCCAGTGCGGCCATTGAGCCGAGGGAGGAGAGGACGACCGCCGGGCTACGGCCCCCGACCAGGAGCGTCTGGCCGAGTTGCGCGCCCACGAGTGCAACGAGGGCGACGGTGCGGGCACGGGTGGCGCGGCCGGTGAGACGCGCGGCGAGCCAGCCCGTCGTGGCCCCCAGTGTGGTCGCCGCGGCCCGGCACACCATCTCCTCGGTCAGGGCCGTGCCCAGCGAGGCTTCGGGTCCCTCTTGGAGCATGCGTTCGGCGGCCTCGGGCTGTGGCGGGCGCAGGGCGACGGCCATGGCCGGGACAAGGTCGGTGAAGAGGTTGACCAGCAGGAGCTGGCGGGCCGTCAGGGGGGAGGTCCCGGTGGCGGCCGTGCCGAGCAGAGTAAACGCGATCTCGCCAAGGTTGCCGCCGACCAGGATCGCCAGGGCCTGTCGCACGGAGGCCCACATCGCGCGTCCCTCCACGAACGCGTCGAGCAGCGTCTCCAGCCGGTCGTCCGTGACGATCAGGTCGGCCGCCGCTCGCGCGGCAGGCGTGGCCCGCGTCCCGAAGGCGATCCCGATGTCGGCGAGCCGGATGGCGGGCGCGTCGTTGGCGCCGTCGCCGGTCATCGCGACGGTGCGGCCGAGGCGTTGGAACGCCTGCACCACACGGACCTTGTGCACGGGGGTACCACGGGCGACCACACCGACGTCGGGCAGCAGCTTGTCGAGGGCGCGGTCGTTCAGATCGTCGAGTTCGGCACCTGTCACCACCCGCCTGCCGTCCAGGACGCCGAGTTCGCCGGCCATCGACTCGGCGGTGCCCGGATGGTCCCCGGTGATCATCACGATGTGCACCCCGGCGTCCGCGAGTCGGCGCACCGCGTCACGGGCGGTTCCGCGTACCCGGTCGGCAAACGCGAGAAAGCCGAGGAAGTCGAGGCCGTGCACCGTGTCGTCGGTGAGTTTGCCGCCGGGCGCGTCCCGGCATTCGGCGACCGCGAGGATCCGGTGGCCCTGGGCCGCCAGCTTCTCGCCCGCGTCGAGGATGGCTTTCCGGCCCTTGTAGTCCAGGCGTCGGCCGTCGCGGGTGGCGCAGCGCTGAACAATCTCTTCCGGTGCTCCCTTCACCGAGAGGATTCGACACTCGCCGCAGCGGCCTCGCGTCGCGTGAAAGCCACGGCTTGGTTCGAACGGCAGGTTGGAGGTGCGCCGCCAGCCTTGCGCCGACGTCGTCCGGTGCACTCTCGCCTCCTCGGCGCCCTCGGTGACCGCGCCGTCCGTGGCGTGCTCCAACTGCCCTCCGTGGTGCGGGTGTGGTGTCGCCCGCAGCGCGGCCGCGAGGACGGCGCGCTGCTCGTCCTCGAGACGTTCGATGGGGAGGCTGTGGCCGTCGGAGGCCACGGCGACGAGGGCGATCCGTCCGTGGGTGAGTGTTCCCGTCTTGTCGATGCACAGGACGTCCGTGCGACCGGCCGCCTCGATGGTGCGGGGGTGCCTGAGCAGAGCTGCGTGGGCGGACAGCCTTCTGGCAGAGGCGAGTTGGGCGGCGGAGACGAGGAACGGCAGCCCTTCGGGCACGCTGGCGACGGCCAGTCCCACACCCGCCCCGATGGTGTCCCGGATGGGACGCCCTCGCAGCATGCCCGCCGCGATCACGGCGGCGGCAGAACCGAGGGCCACGGGCAGCGTGGTCCGGGTGATACGGGCCAGTCGACGCTCAACCCCGGCGGAGGGTGCCGCGCCGCGCCCACGTTCCGCGGCGCGGCCCGCCTCTGTGGCCGTGCCGGTCGCGACAACGACCGCCCGGCCGCGCCCGGCCGCCACGGTAGTGCCCTCGTAGACCATGGACGTACGGTCCCCGAGGTCCGAGGCCAGAACGGGAGCCACGTCCTTGGCCACCGGCAGCGACTCGCCAGTCAGCACGGATTCGTCGACTTCCAGGTGGTGCGCCTCCAGCAGACGTCCGTCAGCCGGTACCACGTCGCCCGGGTTCAGGTTCACCACGTCGCCCACGGCCAGTTCCTCGGCCGGGGCGGTGGTCTCCTTCCCGTCCCGCACCACCTGAGCCATGATGGCCGACTCCCGCCGCAGCTGGGCGATCGCGCGGTCGGTCCGGTATCGCTGAGAACCGCCCATGAGCCCGGACAGGGCGGTGACCGCCACAATGACGATCGCGTCGAGGACGGCACCCACGGACGCCGACATGGCCGCCCCGGCGCCGAGGACGGGGGTGAGGGGATTGACCATCTCGGCCAGGTAGGCACGGCCGAGCGAGGTTGTCGGCGCCTGCTCGCCGGTGGCCGTGGCCCGCGACCGCGCCTCCTCCGACGTCAGCCCGTCGTCGCTGCCGCCGGTTCTGGAGAGCGCGGTGGCCGGGTCCATCGCATGCCACGGGTGTCGCGAAGCCGTGGTCGCCGGAGGGGGGCGCCGAAGCAGCCGTACGGCCGCCCAGACCCCGACCACGAAACCCAGCGCGGCCGCCGCGTTGAACGCCGTCACGCCCCGGTCGGCCGGGCGCCGCGCCGCTCCCGCCAGCACCGCCGTCGCACCGACCGCGGCCGCGGCCTGGGAGAGCCACACGCCTCGGCGGGCGGTCTGACGGGCGGTGCGGCAGGCCTCCACGATCACCACGGCTGACGCGAGATCGCCGTCCATGTACAGGTCCGCGCCCCAGGGCGGTCTCCCCTGCGGGTCTGCGAAGCCCACGCCGACGTCAGCGGCCAGGAGCGCGCGCCGGTCGTGCGAGAGCACCAGCACGCCCTCACCGTCGCGCTGCAGGGCCCGTACGGATTCGAACAGCCGGTCGCCGCCTCCCTCACTGACAGCGTCGGCCTCCCGTACCGACGTGTCGCCGGTGTACGTACCCGCTGTCACGACTTTGAGCCCGGCCGCGTGGGCGGCCGGCACGAGGGCGCCGACGGCATCGTGCATCTCGGGCACTACGCCGATGACGGCGAGCAGGCGCTTGCGGTGTGCCAGACCCAGTACGAGGCGCGCGCCCTCGTGCTGCACACGCTTCTGGGCCCGCTCGCCAGTGCGGCCCTGCAAAGTCAGACGCTCGATCGGCCCGAGCTCCCACTGCCCGTCCCCTTGCACGGTTTCCGGGGCGGAGCCGTCAAAGAGGCGGTGGGCCGTCGCGGCGAGCTCACCCGTGGGTGCGTCCTCGTCGAGGGCAACGAGATCGGCCGGCCGGTGGGACCCGGTTACCAGCGTGTCCGTGTCGAGCAGTACGACGCCGATCCGGTCCAGTCTGCGCAGCGCTCCCGGATCAGCCGCTACGATTCCCCGACGGGCCAGCCCTCTGCCGAAAACGCAGGCGAAGCCCTCGCGCGCCAGGGGCGGCGCCTTCGGGATCGCCGCCAGCGCCGCGCCGACGGCCCGCCCGGGGTGCCGGGTGACCAGCAGCGATCCGGCGAACGACGCCGTCGCCACGGCGAGCGCCTGATCCGCGTAGCGCTCGATCGGTCCCCGCTTGAGCGGCACCTCACGAGCAGGCGGCTCGGGTACCGCGCCATGCCCCGCTGCCGCGGCGCTGCCCGTGAGGCGCGGCTCGGCCGCGGCCCAGGCGGCAGCCTCCGCGTCACCCTCCATCGCCCGTAGGGCATGCCGAAGCGTGTCCACGCCGACCCCGGCGAGACCGCCAGAGCCGGCCTGGCCCATGGCGGTGATCGAGGCCAGGAGAATTCCGGCGTTGTCGGCGCCGACCGCCCGCTCCACGAGAGACCGTAGCCGGGGGTGGGCCTCGACCAGCGGCGCAAGCGCCGCGATGCTCGCAGGAATGGGGGTGTGGCGCGTCAAACCAGCCAGCGCGGCTACGGGTGCGGCGGCCACGTGCAGGGCCATGGCCGTAACGGACCGGCGAGCCGTCCCGCCCGACACAGGGTGCTCGGACAGCGGATGCGCGAGGCCGTGGGCTTCCTCCACCGCCTTGACCGCCTCAACCAGAGCGTCCGCCATCGTGTCAGCCTCGAACTCACCGTCGGTACCCACGACGGCATGACCGAGCACGGTGTTCACCACCGCCCACTCCACGGCAGGGAGGGCGGTGAGGCGTCGCTCGACGTCCTCGGCCACCTTCGCCGCCGCTTCCTCGGGCAGGTCGCCTGGACGCAACCCGCGAACCGCGACGTGCGCACGCCTTCCGAAGAACCGAATGCGCCCCCGAGCCTCGTCCTGAAGCGCACCGGCCACGGACGACAGCACAGCCCGCAGCAGTCCACACCCCGGCAGTGCCACCTCGCGTCACCTGCTTCCTGTGGTCCGGCACCCACTGCACGTGCACGTCAGGCCCGTAATCCCCTTCCATCGCAACGCTTTCCCTGCGCACACGCCACCGCAGGCGCGCGATAATGGGACAGGCACACCGCACCGACTCCGATGAAAGGAGGACGGGATGGGCAAGACAGCGGAGTACACGCAACAGGAAGCTCACGCGGGCGAGGACACTGGTCTGCACCTGCACACGCGCACCTTGCATCCTTCGGTGCCGATTCCGTACCTCACCAGGGAAGAGATGACCAGCACGGCCCGAGCGGCGACGGCACGACTAACGGGTAAGCCACCCGCCAAGGATCTCGCGTTCTACGGAGGACTCGGCGCCCTGACCGTGGCAGGGGCCCTGGAATGGCCGGTCGCCGTGGCCGTCGGTGGTGCCACCTGGCTGCTACGCAGCGGCCGGAAGGAGAGGCGTGACACGGACGCCCAGCCGTAGGAGGTCCTAGCGCACGGGAGGTGCGGCGCCCGGTGGTGGTAAGACTTGCCGGCGCCGGATGGCTACACGGCGGCCGGTACGAAGGCCGTGCGTATGGAGCGTGAGCAAGTGGCCCACAGCTCCCACACGAGGCGCAGGATGATTGCCTCTGCAAGGGCGACAGCGATCTTCATCGCTACGGCTGCCAGGAATTCGGCCATGGTGGCTGACTTTCTGTAGATGCGGCATCTGAAACCCGATAATGCATCCCTTTCCTCCATCATGGGCGCCTCCCGGGCATGATTTGGGCATCTTACAGATGAACAAACGATGTCGATCATGGCGCCAGGACTGTTTACGCCAACAGCCACTCGATCGCTGAGCGGCCGCGGAGCTACACACAGCCCCCGGCCCCCACGCGTTCCCTTGGCTCCGGCGCAAAGAACGGCGGCCGACCAGCGCAAAGATGGCGACCTCCATCGCGAGACGATGCCGACGGGCACGAAGCTCGTCGGGCGGACCTCAATGAGTCACCGGCGAGGTGAACGAGGAAGGCGGCTGGCGTCTGGGAGCGGCCAGCGTCGTGGACCAGACGAACAGCGCCGAAGGGCGCGATCTGGAAGGCCGCGGCTTCACGGACGTCGAGACCACCTCCCCACTCCGACGCTGCCGGCATGGCCGATCAAAGCCGCCCCCTGCTCCTGGCGGACGCTACACGCGAGCAGCCTTGTCCCACACCTTCACGAGCAGGTAGCGGTTGTGCGCAGCAATGAATTGATCGCGAGGACCTGCGCGTACAGTCGCCACGGAATCAGGGATTCTGGGGGTCGATTCCGGTGTATGCCTCTGCGTCCTTCCCCCACTCGGTCGGCGCGTAGGGCCCTGCGGTCCCATGTCCCGCATACCCTTCTCGTCGGTTTCGGCGGCTCGCTGCTCACCCCGACGCGTCTCACTCTCGACCTCGCTCGCCGACGGCACTGTCTCCTGCCCGCCAGTTTCCTTGTTGCGGTCCTCCTTCGGCGCGTAACGCTCGGGGTGGAATGACCGGTGCGCACTCTCGTTTTCCCGCTGCTCGGTCTGATCGATGTCGGTTGACCAACCGTGCTGCTCGGCTCCCTTGTGCCGACTGGGGCCTTCGCCCATCTTCGGTTGCGAAGGGAGCGCGCCCGGTGCAAGAGCGTCGTTGAGATCACCGTTGTCAGCGTTGTCGGTGACTTCGACGACTGGTGGCCGGGGGCCCCACCGGCCACCGCGGGCAGGGACGGCACCCCGCGTCATACCCGCGGAGCAGCAGTCCGCTCCCTCACCCTGCGGGGCAGGACACTGCAAATGCGTTGGGTACGCGTTCGCCGATACGGGCCCGCCTTTTCGAAGCAGAGCCACCTCTGGCTCTGGACGGACCTCGGACGTCAACGGCCGTCCATCGCCGCATCCCCGCCGTCCGCGAACGGCTCCAGGCCGTGCACGAACTCCTCTCCCATGGATGACCCGTTGCGTGGAATCAGCCGGGATTTTCAGCTCGGCTACTACACGATCCGACGCCATGCCAGAACTCCAGATGTCGACGATCTGCTGTCACGGTCACTCCCGCCGGACGCTGCTGGACGACTTCAAGCCGTACATCTACAAGAGGTTCGCTCGTGGGCTGTCACAACGCCAGCCAGCTAAATTTTCCGGGAGCCCGCAACCAGGTTTTCGAGGCGATCTCAGTGTCGTCAGCCGGTACATCTGTCAACGGCCATTGAGATGCCCAGGTGGGTGGCCGTCGAGTGCCTGGGCTGGTGGCCATCAGAAATCCATGCTTGTGGCCAGCGGTGTTCCTGGGGCCGGGTCAGGTCAAGGGGACCACTCCCTTGCCGGCAAGGGCCTCGGCGAGGCGGTGCGAATCGCCGGAGGTCGTCACCAGGTGAGCGTGGTGCATGAGGCGGTCGGTGCTGGCCCCGGCAAGTGTCTTGGGCATGATCGTGTCGAACCCGGCGGGGCCGGCCTCCTTCAGCCAACGCCCGGCTCCCGGGCCGATGCCTACGAACGCGACCTCCGCCTCCGAGCGCGGCTGGAGCCTGGGCTGGTGAACTGAGCGGCCATCGGGGTGGTCGGGGTAGTGCGCATCGATGATCTGCGGGACGCCGGGCGTGGACAGCTGGTGACGCCAGATCCTGCGGTGGATCACGACCCATCTGGACAGACTGCGGCCCGACAAGATTGGTGGTCTGCGGCCCCGAAACGAGGTAGGCCCCTGCCTGAAGCCAATTCCAGTCACGGCGTCACCTCTGTCGTTTTTGCTTCCTGGACGGGGTTACGTCTTCTTCCCCTCCTTCGCCTTCTTCTTCCTCGTAGTCCCCTTCGCCTTCTTCTCCCTCGTAGTCCCCTTCGCCTTCTTCTTCCTCGTAGTCCCCTTCGCCTTCTTCTCCCTCGTAGTCCCCTTCGCCTTCGCGTTCGCCTTCGTCTTCGTCTTCGGGCTCGTAGTCCTCGGGCTCCTGCTCGTAGTCCTCGTCCTCGGGCTCCTCGCCTTGCGCGTCCTCCTGCTCGGCGGCCTCTTCTTCTTCCATGGCGTCTTCGTGGGACACGACGACTTCACCGTCCCGGATTTCACCGCGCCAGCCCTCGGGCTCTTCCTGGGTGAGGGTGACGTATCGCTGAAAGTTCTTGAAGTCGAGTCGCATTCGGCGCCCTTGGGCGCGCCACAGGTTGCCCGTCTTCTCGAAGAACCCGGACGGGTAGTACTCGACGACCAGGACGATTCGAGTCAGGCTGGGTGCCAGCTCATGGAAGCTGACCGCTCCACGGGTAGTTCCCTTGGCTCCCTCGGATGTCCAAACGATGCGGTCGTCGGGAATCTGTTCTTGGACAGTCGCTTTGAAGCCGCGCGAGGAAGGGCCGACTTTGACCTTCCAGTTGCTGGACATCTCATCGGTCTTCGAGACGTCGCGCACGCCCTTCGCGAAGCTGCTGAACCGGTCGTACAGCGTCCAGTGGTCGTACGCGACACGCAGGGGCACTCCCACATCGAGAGCCTCGATGATGTTCATGACCTTGCGGCCGCTCGACTTGCGTTTTCCCTTTCCGCCGCCGAACGCTTCCTTGGCCTTCCCCACGACTTTTTCCTTGACGCCCTTGGCTTTCTCTGCGACGAATGCCTTCAGCGGGGATTCGCCCTGGAGAATGCGGGAGCCGATCGCGGGTAGCGATCCGCTCTCGGCCACATCAGTGAGCTGCTCAGTGACATCGGTCAGTTTGTCGCCCGCCTTCTCGGCGAGCCTCTCCACCTGTGCGCTGAGGAAGTTGGACGCCTCTTCGCGCAGCCGGTCCGCACCCGACATTTGTGCCGTGGGCTGGTCTGTTTCCGTCCTGGTCATGACTGGCTACCTCCGACGCTCGGAGCGCTTGGAAGCTGCTTGCTTCGACGATGTCGTCTTCCGGGCGGCGGACTTCTTGGCGGGAGCAGTTTTCTTCGCAGCCGTCTTCTTCGCCGGAGCCGTCTTCCGGGCCGCGGACTTCTTGGCGGGAGCAGTTTTCTTCGCAGCCGTCTTCTTCGGCGGGGCCGCCTTCCGGGCGGACTTCTCTCGGTGGGCGGGAGCGGCCTTCTTGCGTGCCGCGCCCCCTCTGGGCTGGGCTGATTGACGAGAACTACGCCGCCGCTTCGGCTGCCTCTCTTCCGGCTCTTCCTCCTCCTCTTCCGGCTCTTCCTCCTCCTCTTCCGGCTCTTCCTCCTCCTCTTCCGGCTCTTCCTCCTCCTCTTCCGGCTCTTCCTCCTCCTCTTCCCCCTCATCCTGCTCCTCGCCGAGCCTGGCCGTGCGGTCGCTGAGGGCGTCGGCCAGCGAACTCATGCCCCGGTCGGCGGCGGCAGCCACTGCCTTACGGCCTGCGTCGAAGACTTCCCCTTTCAGCTGCTCCTGCAGCTCGGCGAACTGGGGAATCTCTCCAAGCCTGCGCATCCCTTCGGCGGCAAGCTGTCGGGGTTCAAGGCCGAATCGTCTCCCTGCCAGATACGTCGCAATCGTCAGCGCCAGCCGGCCCTTCTTCGTCCGGCCCAGCACATAGCCGCCCACTACTGCGGCCGCGAGGGTCACCTTGGCTGTGTCATCCATGAGTGCGTCACCTTCGATCGCTCGGTGCGGGGCCGACTGCGCGGCATGCAGCCGGTCGAGCAGCCTTTCCTCTTCCCGGTTCGAACTCCTCCGTGTTGATATCTCCGTCTTCAAGCTCCCGGTTCAGTCCAGCCAGGAGGGCACGGAGCACTCCTGGGTCGTGCACCTCGTGCTCGGCAGCGACGCTGAGCTTCCGCCACCCAGATCACAGCGCGGACCGGTGCGACGGGGAGCGTGATCAGTCCCATGTCAGACTCCGGCCGCCGGCACGTGAATGCCTGCAGCGGCGACGAAGTTGCAACAGGACAGCGGGCCCGCAAGACAGCTCGATGTGTTCGCGGTGCGCGCTTCCGAATCGCTCCGCCGCGCCTCGGAAGTCGTCGCTTGCGCCGCGGTTGACGAGGAACGACACGTTGAACACGCACCCCTGGGCGTCCGGTCCGGCGGCCACCGCACGGGCCATGGCTGTGAGCTCGCGCAGAACTCGAAGGCTGACTTCGGCGGCCCTGCTCTCAAGAGCAGCCGCCACTGCTCCGCCCAGCCGGAGGCTGGCTTCATAACCGGGACGCCGACGTGCGTCCTCCCGCAGCGGCCAGACTTTCTTGTCCTCCACAAGGAGACTTGCAAGCGCGTTCTGTGCCGGGAGTGCCTTGACGTTGGCCTCGACCGCTTCGGAGAAATACTCCAGTGCAGCAGGCGTGCCGTCTCGCCAACAGCGTCGAGAACTGTGTTGCGGAGACGCCCTCCCGGCCCGCGCAGCGGAGGCTCGTCGAGAATGACCAGGGTCTTGTCGCCCCATGGCCGGATGTCGAGGGCGATCCGTGCCGTACTCAACGGCTCTGCGTGCGCTTCGCTTTCCGGCGTCCGCGGCGCGTCGAGGCGACGGACCGTCGTGCGTCCGTGGAACTCCTTGGGCCCCGCACGTGCCGTGTATTTGGTCGACGATCCGTCTTCCGGCCAACGCCTGTTGCCCGGGGCGGAGTCGAAGGTCCCCACCGCCCAGTCCGCGTAATGGCTCTCATCCTCCAGAACCGCCCAGTGCACGGACGGTTCCCGGGCGATGAGCTGAGGACGTACAGCCATGTGTGCTCCCACCGGGACGCTGAATTCCCGACCCTGGTAGCAATCTGTGGGCTGGGCACCGATGCCCACGTCGAGTACGCGGCACCCGAACACACCGAGATCACAGCCGCCGCTGGACATCACATTGACCGCGTGCACGGGGAGCCGGAACAAGCAGCCCTACCAGTAATGCCGCCGACCGCCCACCGCATGCCCGACGGCACCCAGGATCCAAAGGACGATGCCGATCACGACAAGCACGACACCGATGGTCCACAGGATCGATATGCCGGCCACCAGACCGATGACCAGCAGAATGACGCCAAGGATGATCATGGCATCCTCCGTTCTCCCGGGCCTTTTCAGTATGCGCCTCACACATACACACGGCGATGCAGACCAGACGAAAGCCCCACAGCCGCCAGAACTCACACCATGTACGACGGGGTGGGCGAACAGTCCATGGACCGTTCACGGGCTACAGCTCTCCGCAACCTCAGTCCTCGGCGCATGTGTCAAAGGAACCGGAGAGATAGGGGAAGCGATTGGGGGGCGTCACCTGGCGGACAAGGGTCACACCGCCGAAGATCGCCTCAACCTCCCGGTGGTCGGCCATAAGCTCCTCAATCACGTTTCCGCCATGCCCCATCGCGCATCCGCCTCTCGTCCTGTCAGGGCTGGGTCCATCCCGCCCAGCAGCAGTGATACCCGCCCCGGCCGACTGTGCAGGCCGGATTCCTGCGCCTCACCCGATCGGAGACCGGCGGGTATCAGAGGCCGTCGGTGAGCAAGGCTGCGGCAATGCGGTGCACTCGGTGGACGATGCCCGGGGAGCGTCTCGCGAGCCTTGCCAGCATCGGCTCCACCGGAGGCCTCAGCGCCATCTCGCCCTGCCGGGTCAGCTGACGCGGTCCTCGGGGTGAGCCTGGGTCTGCAGCGTCCAGAACTCACCCGGGCAGTCGGTCGGGAGCGGGGGGAAGCGGTGCCCCTTCACGTCCGTGCTCCAGTGATGCTCGCGGCCGCAGTCGCATGCGTAGATCCCGCTGGCGGGCACGATCTCACCGGGATGCCACGACGTCTTCTCCTCGCTCATGTCCTCTGTCTACGACGGCGTACCGCACCCCGCCACCGGGCGTGGGACAGATGGCGCCGTCAACCACCCCCGCCGGCGGGCCTCACCTCGCTCGTACGGATGGCGTGCACGGCGCTGGCGAACCCAGCCGGACGATGGCCGCGTCAGAGTCGGCATGAAGATCGACGCCCAACACATCGACGAGCCCGGCCTCGTGGTTCTCGACATCACCGCCGCCGACGAGAAAGCCGCCCACGCCGTAATGGCCGAGCTGGAGCAGTGGTGGGCCACCTCCGGCATCACCCCCGTACGCAGCGAACCGGGAGCACCAGGGGTGCGGGCGCGCGTGTACGCCGACATCCGGCGCCCGGCACCATGACGTGCCCCTCGCCCTCGCGCCACGCTCACCCCCGGAACCCGTTCTCCTTGGAGTGATCGGCCCATGTCCGGGGCGGGGTGTGGCTACGGGGCCAGGGGCGTCCGAGCGACATTCCAGCGAGGCTCCGCGGAATCGGCGGCGCACCGGCGCACACGCGCGCGGCGCGATTCACAGATCACCAAGGGGGCCCACCAGGCCGTCAGCAGGGGCATGTCGAGAAGCCGGGCGCTGGTCGCCGAGGACCACGCGACCATGCCGGTACGGCGGCTCGTCCGGGCCGCCCGTCACCGCTCGTTCGCCTCTCACTCGCTGTCGCCGCAACTGCCCGCTGGACCGGTCGAGTCCCTCCTCGTCCGGGTGCGGGCTGCTCGGCCACTTCGCCCATGTGGTCGACGCGGGGGTCGGTGCTGCTGCCGATACCTCGTCCAGTCTGCGCCCCATCGGTTCGTCTCTGCGACGTGGCCGCGGGACACGATGGCTGCAAAGGACTCGGTGACTAGTAGCGGGTCCGCCCCGGAGCACGGGCACGCACGTGCTCCGGGGCGGATCTCGACCTGGCCGGAAGGGGGCCGGACGCCCCGATCAGCCCCACTGCTTCCCGGCGAGCGGAGCGGTGTCCTCGCCCGCGCCGCGGCGCACGCCGCTGAGGAACGACTCCAGTGCCTCCCTGGCTGTCCTGGCGGGTTGCCAGCCCAGGAGATCGTGCGCGCGGGCGCAGTCCAGGACCGGCAGTCGAAGCACCGCGTCGAACAGATATGGAGAGGCCGGGACGGCATGTATCCGCCAGGCAGCAGCCAGTGCGGTACGGACCACAGCTCTCGGTATCCGCACCACCTGGACTCCCAGCAGGTCCCCGAGCTCCTTGGCTTCGATCACCGGAGCCGCTGCCAGATTGAAGGGACCCCGGACGTCGTTGAGCACGGCCAGCCGATATGCCTGTGCCGCGTCATCCGTGTGGAGCGCCTGGAAGCTCAGGCCCTCCAGGTCGGGCACGAACGGCAGGAGGTCCGGGCGCAGCAGAGCACCTGGCACGTACCGGCCCGCGAAGATCCGTCGCTGCTCACTGGCCGCCGTCTGCTTGAAGAGGAATCCCGGCCGCATCCGGACCACCCGGATCTGAGGATGGCGCAGCTCGAAGGTATCCAGGACACGTTCCAGGTACGCCTTTTCCCGGCAATAGGCGGCGTCGGGCCATCCGTGAGTGGGCCAGTCCTCGTCCACGCCGGGTTCCTGCTTCGGACCGGGCGAGTAGGCGCCCACGGAAGACGCGTGCACCAGGGCCGGGACGCCCGCCTTCGCCACGGCATCGAAGACCCGCATGGACCCGATCACGTTGGTCTGCCAGGTGGCCATCGGGCTCCCACTGAGGCGGTCACGGCACCTTCCTCGCGACGCAACCATGAGCGGCTCTCAGGCAACGTGATCATCAACCAGAGATCCGCGAGAAGGGACGTCCATGCACGCAGACAGGCGCTGGGCCAGATCCGCCGTCGCCACCACAGGAGCGGTGATTCTCTTCACCACCGCCTGCCAGGGACTGTCAGCCTCGGCAGACGAGGACAAGGGCAACCCCGGCTTCACGGCCTTCCAAGGCAAGCCCTGCCCAAAACTCACCACTGTCGACAAGACCAACGGCTACCTGATCACCACGGCCGCCGGCCCGCACGAAGGCATCACCGTCCGCCCCGGCGGCGAACCGCAGACCGTCCTCGTCAAGCTCTGCAACACCACCGGCAAGGCACTCCGCGACATCGCGCTCTCCGCACAGGTCGAGTGGAACTACGCGGGCGAGCGGCCGCCCAAGCTGACGGTGGAACGACGCGAGGCCCCAAATGGCGACTGGCACCCCGTCGAGCTGGCCGTGGCCAACGACTACCAGCCAGCCGTTGACCGGCGCTTCCGATGCGCGGGACCTGCCCGCCCATGGCACCCGCACCGTGGAGTACCGGATCAGCGCCGCCAAGGACGCCCCCGCGGGCTGGGGAAGGTTCGATGTTCAAGCCATCCGGGCCGACGCGGATCCGCTCGACATGGAGGACATGCGGGGCGGCGGCCACGGAGGATTCCCGCTCACCACCGCCCCTCGCGAGTGATGGGCCCGACGGCATCCCACCTACGCGGTCCACGGGGAATCCCCACGATCGGGTGCAGGGCCCACACACGTCGACAACCGCGCTTCAGCAGGCCAGTGAATTCCTTCAGCCCCCACCTCAACGGCCCCGGTGTCCTCACGGGCGGCGGGCCGTCCCACGAAGTGACGTCACCAGCCTCCGGCCCACGGGCCCGGGGTGATCGACAGCTCGCGGCCGGCGAGCGGGCCGCCCAGGAATCGAACGATCACAGCGGTACCTCCATCCGGCGGGACTCTCCCGTCTCACCCCTTGGTGGGGCTCGGCACCCGAAGGACAGCACCGGGTGCCGGCTCTTCCGTCCCGGCTCCGGGCTGCCGCGCTGACGGCGGCGCGGCGGGCCCCGGCCGACACGCAAAGGCATGCGCCTGACACCACCCGCAGGGGGTCGTCGCCGGTCCTTTGGGTTCAGCGGCCTGGGGGCGGGGGCGGTCCACTGGGGTGGTGCTGGTGGTGACCACTGGGATGGAGTGGCAGGTGCGGCCGGTGGGACGGGGTGCGTTCGATGACCAGGAGGGCGGCGTCGTCGGCGGGGTGGCCGCCGATGTGGGCGAGCAGATCGCGGTGGATGTGGTGCAGCAGAGTGTCGGGGCTGCTGGTGGGGAAGGAGGCGACTCGTTCGGCAAGCGGGTAGAACGCTCCGGACGGTGAACGGGCTTCGATGACACCGTCGGTGTAGAGGACGAGCATGTCACCGCCTTCGAAGGTGAGCGGGTCGATGCGGTCGTCCTCGATCGGTTGTTCGCACACGCCCAGCGGAGGCAGGGGCTGTCGGGCATACAGGACCGTGACCCGCTGATCGTGCACCAGCAGAGGCGGGGGATGCCCGCAATTGATCATCTCGGCGGCCGACAGGTCGTCGGGGATCTCCAGGGCGAGGCAGGTGATGAAGTGCTCGCCGGGGTCGTGCTCGGTGTCCGTCACGTCCTCCAGGTTCCGGGAGACGCTCTCTCCGAGGGCAGTTACCAGCCCGGGGAGGGTGGCACGCCGGTGAGCGCCCTCACGGAATGCCCCCAGCACCAGCGAGGCCTCACCGATGGCAGCCAGCCCATGGCCCCGGACATCGCCGATGACCACCCGGGTCGCGGCATGCGCGGCGCGGGCGAACGCAAACAGATCACCCCCGATCTCGGCCTCGTCCTGCGCGGACATATACAGCCATGCCACCTGCAACGGCCCGATCCGGCGTGGCGGAGGCCGCAGCAGAACCCGCTGAGCCGTCTCCGCCACAGAGCGCGCCAGGCTCAGCGCCCGCTCGCGCCGCTCCCGCACAGACCGCATGAAAACCACCAAGGCGGAGAGCGTGGTCAGCGCGATGATCTGCGCCACGTGGTTGGTCGTGGTCAGTCCACCGAGGAAGACAGCGGTGAACACCTGGGCCGCCACCGCCAGGACCCCGGCGAGAGCAGTGAGCCATGTCCCGGCGAGGGAAGCGGTCAGAGCGGGCGCGACGACCAGCAGTGGGCCCAGATGGACATCGCGCCCGGTGTAGATATCCAGCGCGGCGATCGTCACAATCAGCACGAACGGGACCGCCACCAGCCCACCACCGGCTGGATGCTCCAGGAAGCGATCCCACACACGTCGCACACCCATATACCCCTTATGCTCCACCGATAGCGCACCCCCAGCCAGCCGACGAGCACGGGTCGGGTCTTCTCCCAGCCTTCCTGCGGCGGCCTCATCATCCTGTCCGCCCGCCAGCCCTGCCGTGACTTCCGATTTCGGAAGTACGGCTCCAGCACGCGCCAGTCAAAGAGACGGGTACGTCCAGCCTTCAAGGCCTGGTCCAAGGGGAGGGGCCGGTCCGAGTCGATCTCGGCGACATGCAGGAGCTCGGCGGGCAGGTAGGCCAGGAAGGGGGTGGCGACGCTCAGCACGCTGTGGAGCAGCGGTTCGGGAAGCCGGCGCCTGATCGGGACCAGGCGCAGGGCGACCGCGCCGCCCACCAGAATTCCACCGGCGTAGGACTGGGCGAAGGGTAATCGCCGTGCCTGTCCAGGAGAAGGGCCGCGCGTCGGTGGCGACATCTACGGCCACCGCCAGCAGGACTGTACGGCGAACACCCGCCGGCTCAGCCCCCCGCCCGGGGGTAGTAGCTAGCAGAACGCACCGGAGACGGGCGATAAGCACCGTTGATTAGTCCTCGATGAACGTGACCATCTCCTCGAGTGGCGCCCGCCCCGTACGGGCGTAATCCACCGTGACGTCCTCGAACCCGATCGACATGCCGCAGAAGAGGATGAGCTCGTCCGGGGGTGAGAGGACCTCCGCGACGGTCGCCTGTTCGTCGAGCCGCCAGTCCGGTCCGCGGGATGCCTGGACGCACCGGGAGACGGCCTCGGCCGCGGCGAGGACCGGTGGCGCGAGCCGCAGCGGCCGGAATGTCTCGACGGGCGTCACCACGCCGACGGCGGCCACCACGGTGCCCAGCGCGTCGCGGATCGGGGCCGCCAGTCCGGCCGTCTCCGGCGAGAGGGTGCCGACGGTCACCGCGTAGCCCTGCCGCCTGATCTTCGCCAGGGAGTGCTGCAACTCCCCGCTTCCCAGGCCGGTGATCGGCTGGTCCGCTGCTCCTGTGTTCGCGTGGGCCAGAAAGACCAGGCCCTGCGCGGTGGTGTGCAGCGGCTCCCGTCGGCCGCGAGCGCCCGGGGCCGACGCATGGTCGGGGTCGCGGGAGACGAAGCTCAGGCAGACGGTCTCGTCGCCGTCTCGGATCGCCAGGAGGGCGGCGGCCGCGGTCTGGCTGTGCAGGGCCACCAGGGCGGGCTGCGCCATCTCCGAGACAAAGGAAGAGCGCAGGGCGAGTGCGCCCGTCTCCCATAGCCTGAGGCCGATGATGTACCGCCCGTCCGCCGTCCGGCCCAGGGCACCCAGTCGGTGCAGCTTGGTGACGATGCGGTGGGCGGTGGCGACCGGGAGCCCGCAGCGGCGGCTGATGCCGCTGAGCGTCAGGACGCGGTTGCGTCGGTCGAAGGCGCTCAGGCATCGACTTGGTGGCGGACACCGCGAAGTGGTCGGTGTCGTCGCCGAACACCTTGCGCAGGGCGAGGATCTCGGCGATGTCGCCCTTCGGGGTCGAGGTGGCGTGCGCGTTGACGTGGACGATCTCGACGGGCTTGAGATCGCTGGTGTCCAGCAGGCTGGTCAACGCGGCGGCGATACCGCGGCCCGACGGTTCCGGCTGGGTGATGTGGTGGCTGTCGGCAGACAGACCCTCGGTGTCCGCCGCCCGCATCCTGTCCGGCAACCGCCCGTTGCACGAGGAGCTGGACCGGGCCCTGGCCGACCTCATCGGCGCCGAGGACGCGCTGACCCTGGTCAGCGGTCACGCCACCAACGTCACCGTCATCGGGCACCTGATGGGCCCCGACGACCTGATCGTGCACGACGCGCTCGCCCACGACAGCATCCTCCAGGGCTGCCGCCAGTCCGGGGCCGCACGCCAGCCCTTCCCGCACAACGACACGGCCACCCTGGACCGCATCCTCACCAACGTCCGCGACCGCTACCGCCGGGTGCTGATCGTCGTCGAGGGCGTGTACAGCATGGACGGCGACACCGCCGATCTGGCCGCGCTGATCGCCGTCAAGCAGAAGCACGACGCCCTGCTCATGGTCGACGAGGCACACAGCATCGGCGTGATGGGCAAGACCGGCGGCGGATGGCCCAGCACTCCGGGGTGACGCCCGAGGACATCGACGTCTGGATGGGCACGCTCTCCAAGTCCCTTGCCAGCTGCGGCGGTTGCGTGGCCGGACGACACGAGCTGATCCAGCACTTCCGGTACACGCTGCCAGGCTTCGTGTTCAGCGCGGGCCTGCCACCGGCCAGCACCGCCGCCGCGCTGGCCGCTCTGCGACTGATCCACGAGGAGCCCGAGCGGGTCACCCGGCTGCACGACAACTCGGCGCTGTTCCTGCGGCTCGCGAGCGAGGCCGGAGTCGAGGTCGGCACCAGCGAGGGCACCCCGATCGTGCCGTGCATCACGGGCGACTCCATGAAGGCGCTGCACCTAGCCGACCGTCTCTGCAACCGCGGGATAAGCGCCAACCCGATCCTGCACCCGGCGGTGGAGGAGCGCCTCGCCCGACTGCGGTTCTTCATCACCTCCGAGCACACGGAGGAACAGATCACAGCGACCATCCAGATCCTCGCCGAGGAGCTGGCCCGGCCGTTCTGAGACGGAGCCGCTTCCTGGCCGCCGACGGCCGTCTCCGCAGCCGTCGGCGGCCGGGAAGCCCCCGCGACCGCTCTGTACGCGGTCGCCACTCTCCCCCGATCCGCACCGGGGCTCTGCCCACGGATCCCCCGCCGCCGGGCGGCCCCGGTGCCCCTCTCCTCCTCTCGTTTCCCCCAACTCCTCCGGTGGCAAGAGCCCATGGCCGAACCGATCCGCGTAGGTGTCTTCGGTACCAGTCCGGACGGAAGCCAGTGCCTCACGGACGTGCACTGCCCTGCGGCCCCGTTCCGGCTGCACGACCTGTGGGTGCGCTTCGACGCGCAGTCGAGGCCGGACCACGCCGGGACGACCCGAGCCGTCCTGGCCGACGGCCGGTACCTGACCGACCTGTTCAGTCACTGATTCCCACTCCCCCTCCTCCTTCAGGGAGCCCCGATGACTTTCTCCGCGCCCCGAACTCCCCCTCCACGTCCGGTCGTCGACGAGTCGGCCGGGCCGTCGCTCGCCGTGCTGCTCTCGCACCGCGAGATGCTCGTCAAGGTAATGGCCGCGCCCCGCTCGGGCGACCGTGACGGCGCCGGTGTCCCGCGCCGGTATCGAAGACCTCGCCTATTTGTGGCCCCCCGCGATTCCGCTGTCTCGGCGCCCTCGGGATCTGCGACCGCAGTCGGACCGGTGCGGCTGCCAAGACCCTGACTCGCCACCGCACCCCGTCGCGCCCGTACGAGCGAAACGAACAACCAACAGATGGTCACGCAGGCCGCCGCCAAGGCGATGACAAACCAGCGCGTTTCGGCATCCCGGCCGATGCCCCTGTGCCAACCGGGTCGTGATCAAAACAGGAGGGTCTGAGTGCTCTCGTGCGGCCAGTAACCCAGAACCTGTGTGGCTTTATCGACCAGCAGTGACGTCACTTGCCGATGGGCTTGGGAGGTGCCCCGATCCACGGTCGGGCGATGTTGAGTTTGGGAGACACGGTGGCTGCTGTGAGCGTGGGGGTCGTGTCACCACTGGTCTCCGGCAGGCTTCTGCCCTCACGCTCTGCCGGTCGTGGCTCTTCTGGAGCTTGCCCAGTAGAGCTTGTACCAACCGTTGTCACCAGTCCCCCACGACCGTCGGCCCCGAATCGGAAGGACGGAGAAGGAACCCGGACCGGGGGCGGCTCGTCACAGGGGCAATACGGCCTCCACCTTTCACCGCACAGCCTTCGTCACCGCCACCGTCCAGGGGGACCCCCATGCGTACACGCGCCGCACGAACCGTCGATCTGCTCGTCGTATTCGCCCTGTTCACTGCCGGAACCGGTGCCGTCACCGCCTGCGGCAGCGAGAAGGCCAGAGGCGGCACACAGGTCCGCGACGCCGACCCGGCGCCCGAGTCGAAGGCCCGCGCCCGCCAGGTCGCCGATGCCTGGGACGGCTCCAAGGCCGCCGAGGCGTGGGCCAAGGGCTACTACCCGATGAGCGAGGTGGTCCAGCTGCCCGAGAACGCCTTCCGCAACGGAGACGACAAGCTCGCTTACGCGGCCCGGAACCTCGTCCTGCGCGGCGAGCTCCCCGCCACGTCGCAAAAGGACGGACAGGTGAAGTGGGAGAGCGGAGGCTCGCTCACGTTGCCCCTGATGGGGGCGCGGGAGGCGTTCGCAACTGTGGCCGGCGGCAGCACCGACGGACCACCACACCTCACCGTGACCGGGGTCAAGCTGGGCGAGATGTCCCTGGCCACCAGCCGTGGCCCGGCGACAGTGCCGGCCTGGTCGTTCACCCTGGAGGGCTACGACACCCCGCTCAAGCGGGTTGCCCTCAGCCCGTCGAAGCTCCCCAAGGCGCCCATCAAACCGGCCGGGGAAGTACCCACCGACGAACTGGCGCCGCTCGGCCGGATGATCGGGGTGGCTGGGGACGGCCGGACCGTCACAGTGATGGCCACCCACGGAGCTTGCGACGACGGCCCCGCCGTGGACGTGCTGGAGACCAGCGGCAGCGTAGTGCTGTCCGCATCTGTCGTCGGGACCAAGGACGGTCCCTGCACCAGCCAGTTGCTTGCGAAAGAGGTGACGGTGAAGCTGGACCGGCCGGTCGGCGATCGTCTCCTCCTGGACGCGTTCACGGGCCGACCTGTGCCGTACGAGAAGAACGGGCTCTCAGCCGGCCAGAGCTGAGCGCACAGTGGGTCGAGAAGGAGACCACTCCGCCGTACTCGCCAGAAGAACAGGCGATCGTCGCCGGCGGTCCCGAAGTCCTCGATGGAGGTTCCTTCCCGAGGCCGTAGTCATTCCGGCGCTCCCCGAACCGGTTCATCACCTCCCGACGCCGTGGCGATCCGATCTGGGAGCCCCGAGACCGATACTCCCAAGCCCGAAGGACCGCGCCCCGGGCCTACTCACTCAGCGGAACGCCTACGGATAGTCAGATCTCGCCGAGTAGCGCGCCGGAGGTCTGCCACGCCGGTTCCGAAGCCCGCGCAGCGGCGGTCAGGCGCGAACCAGGAGCACGACGCCTGCGGCGAGACCACGATGAAGATCATTCCGGGCAAGGCTCGGGAAAACTGAAGATACGCGTGCCCGACGTGCGGGTGAGGGCCGTGCCGGCACGTCGGAATCGGCAGCGGGTTCTTCGTGGCGACCGAGTGGCCCGGAGAGCGCATGAAGGACGCCGTTCAAAGCTGGACCCGCATGCCATGTCGGGACACGGCGGCGCCTCCGTGCGTAGCTCGCACGGAGGCGCCGTAAAGAGGGCCGGAATCAATGCGACCTGTGCGCATGCCCCTTCGC
>NZ_JBHVEE010000155.1:0-22958 GCF_042802415.1 Streptomyces sp. NPDC057486
CACCGGTCCCCTGCCCGGGTCGCGGCCCCGCGGGCGTCGAGCTCGGTCACGGGCAGCAGCCACCTGCCTCGACCGGTGTAACAGGGCCTGCTTCGGCGACAGGCGGGTACACGCAGCAGGCGCTGCCTTTCTGCTTGGCCATCGAGTCGGCGTCGGCCTTGACGACATACACCTCCCACGGCTCCTGGCCGGGGCAGTGGACCCAGACCTTGTCCTGGAGGGCGTAGCAGCAGGTGGTGTCGTTCTCGACGTCGGTCGCCAGCCCCTGGCCTGCGAGTCGGGTGGCGGCCGTGTGGACGGCTTCCGTGGTGTCGACTTCGATGCCGAGGTGGTCCATGCGTGTGTTCTCGTCCGGCGTGCCTTGGATGAGGACGAGTTTGAGTGAGGGTTCGGCGACGGCGAAGTTGGCGTAGCCGTCGCGGAGTTTGGCCGGCTCGGTACCGAAGAGCTTGCTGTAGAAGGCGATCGAGGCGGGAAGGTCGGGGACGCGCAGGGCGAGCTGTACTCGGGACATGACGATCCTCCTGACGCGAGGTGGTAGCGCCCCGGCGGTTGGCCGGGGCGCCGGGGTTCAGGCTCCGCAGCAGCCGCCGGACGACGGTTCGTCGGCAGCGGCTGCAACAACCGGCAAAGAGGTGTCGGCGCCGATCTGTACGAGAGTGGGTGCCGGAGCGGCGCAGCAGCCTGTGCCGTCGGCCTGGTCGGCTGCCGGGTCGTCGAAGAGTCCGGCGCCGCCGCAGACTCCGGTCTCGGGAAGGGTGAGTTCGACGCGGTCGGCGGAGTCGGTGTCACCGGCGATGGCGGCGGTGACGGAGCGAACCTGCTCGTACCCGGTCATGGCAAGGAAGGTCGGGGCGCGGCCGTAGGACTTCATGCCGACCAGGTAAATGCCGGAGTCGGGGTGGGAGAGCTCACGGTGTCCGTGGGGGTAGACGGTGCCGCAGGAGTGCTGGTTGGGGTCGATGAGCGGGGCGAGTTCGGTGGGGGCCTGGAGGCGCTCGTCGAGACCGAGCCGGATCTCCGAGAGGAAGGACAGGTCGGGGCGGAAGCCGGTCAGCACGATGACCTCGTCCACCGGGTCCAGACGGCGTCCGTCCTCGCCGACCAGGATCAGGCGGCCGTCCTCGTCACGCTCGACGGCCTCGGTACGGAAGCCGGTAACCGCGTCGGCGTGGCCGTTGTCGACGGCGGCCTTCGCGGCCAGGCCGAGGGCGCCGCGGGCGGGTAGCTGGTCGGCGGTGCCGCCACCGAAGGTGGAGCCGCTGATGGCGCGGCGCAGGATCCACGCCGCGTGCGTGCCGGGCTCGTCCTTCGCAACGTCGGCGAGGGTGGCCAGGGCGGTGAATGCGGAGGCGCCGGAGCCGATCACGGCGGTCCGCTTACCGGCGTAGCGGGCGCGGACGGCCGGGTCCTTGAGGTCGGGGACGCGGTAGGCAATGCGGTCGGCCGCCGTCTTCTCACCGAGGGCGGGCAGGCCGCTGGCCCCGGCCGGGCTGGGGGTGGTCCAGGTGCCGGAGGCATCGATGACCGCGCGGGCGAAGGCGCGCTCCTCACCGCCGTCCGCAGTGGTGAAGTGGACGACGAAGGGCTGGGCTTCGCGGCCGGCGTCGACGACACGGTCGCGGCCGGTGCGCGACACCCCGGTGACGGTGGCGGTGTAGCGGACACGGTCACCCAGGACGTCGGCGAGCGGCTGGAGGTAGTGCTCGGCCCAGTCCCCGCCGGACGGGTAGGTGGCAGCGTCGGGCTTGGTCCAGCCGGTCGGCGTCAGGAGCTTCTCGGCGGCCGGGTCGGTGACCTCGCCCCAGGTGGAGAACAGCCGCACATGCGACCAGTCGCGTACCGCGGAAGCGGCGACCGGACCGGCTTCCAGGACCAGCGGTTCGATGCCGCGCTCGACCAGGTGGGCGGCGGCGGCCAGCCCGGCGGGGCCGGCGCCGATGACGACAACCGGAAGGTCTGAGGTGGTGGTCATGGCGGTGATGTCCTCCGAGATAGGCGGCCTGTGAGGCCGCTGTTTCGATTGCTGTCGATGTCTGGAGCTTGCCACTGGATATCGATGAGTGTCAACATAGACACATGTCGAAATCTGAGGTTGCGGAGCTGCCGGTCGTGGATGCAGGGACTGTGGTGCCGTGCTGCCCGCCGATCACCGCCGGAGAGCTGTCACGGGACGACGCAGAGAAGATGGCCGTGATGTTCAAGGCGCTGTCGGACCCGGTGCGGCTTCGTCTGTTCTCCAAGGTCGCCTCGCACGCGGGCGGCGAGGCGTGCGTGTGCGACATCTCCGACGTCGGCGTCTCCCAGCCGACCGTCTCCCACCACCTGAAGAAACTGCGCGAGGCCGGCCTCCTGACCTCCGAGCGACGCGGGACCTGGGTCTATTACCAGGTCGCCCCGTCTGTCGTGGCGGCCATGTCCGCCATGCTCGACCTGCGCTCGACCGCTGCCCCACGCTCCGGCGCGGCCGGTTAGCCGGTGCAGTCGGGCGAGCAGCAGAGCGCCCGGTACGCCTGGAGTGCGGAGATGCGCTTCGCCATAGTGGCGCCGTCGGCCCGGTAGAAGACCTGCTTACCTTTTTTGCGGGAGATCATCAGGCCACCGCGACGCAGCAGACTCAGGTGTTCCGAGGCGGTCGACGGCTTCAGCGCGCACCGCTCCGCGATCTTGCCGACCGTCAACTCGATGCTGCTGGTGAACTGCTGCATCACCTTCTGGCGGTCTGCGCAGCTTCTTGCCCGCCACATCTTCGCCGCAAGGCCAGATGGGACCGACGTGAGCCCCAGAAAATTCCACCGACCGCCGGGCCGTGAGATGGGCAGATCCGCCAGTACCGGCAGGCATGGGCCCTGCGGCAGACTGCCCGGTATGACGGAGATCGCGGAGCCGGACAGCACGCACAGCCCGGGTGGCGGCGCCAGGGAACAGTGGCTGACGCCCGGGGTGAAGGGCATCGGCTCGGCCAGCTTCCTCGCCGACGTCGGGCACGAGATCCCCACCGCCCTGCTGCCCAGCCTGCTGACCTCCACCCTTGGTGCGCCGGCCGCCGCGCTGGGCGCGATCGAAGGCGTCTCCGACGCACTGGCGGGAGCAGCCCGGTTCGGCGGTGGGGTGCTGGCTGACGATCCCGGCCGACGTCAGAAGGTTGCTGTCGGCGGCTATGCCACCACAGCGGTGCTCGGCGCGGCCACGGCGGGCGCCACTGCCGTATGGCAGGTGGGTCTGCTCCGGGCAGCAGCCTGGACCGCGCGCGGGCTTCGGGTACCCGCTCGCAATGCATTGCTGGCCGACATCGTCCCGGCGTCCGCATACGGGCGGGCGTACGGCTTCGAGCGGATGATGGACAACCTTGGCGCGATCTTCGGTCCGCTGCTCGCGATCGGGCTGGTGGCCTGGGTCGGCGTCCAGTGGGCCATCGGCCTGTCGGTAATCCCGGGGCTGCTGGCCGCCGTTGCGATCGTCTACGCGATCCGCCGTGCGCCCCGGCCGACCCGCCGGGACAAGGTCCCTCTCAAGATCCGTATCCGGCCCGTCCTCCAGGATGATCTCGGCCGGCTTATGGGCGCGGTGGCGGCGTTCGAGGTCGGCAACGTCGCCGCCACCTTGCTGATCCTGCGCGCCACCGACCTGCTGACACCTGATCACGGTGCGAAGACTGCGACCACGATCGCGTTGGGCCTCTACACCGCGTACAACGTCGCCGCCGCGATCGCCTCTGTTCCCGCCGGTCGCCTGGCGGACCGGCTCGGCGGGCACGGCCCGGTGCTCGTACTGACGGGCGGGGTGGCCTCGTTCGGCGCCGCCTATGCCCTGTTCGCCACCACCGGGTCGGCGATTGCCCTGCTCGCGGTGCCATTCCTGCTGGCCGGGGTCGGTATCGGGGCGGTCGAGACTGCCCAGCATTCCGCGGTGGCCTCGCTGGCACCGAAGGATCTGCGCGGCTCGGCGTTCGGGGTGCTGGCCACCGTGCAGTCATTGGGCAACCTCGCCGCCTCTGCCGTCGCGGGAGTCCTGTGGAGCGCGCTGTCGCCCGCCTGGGCCTTCGCTTACCTGACCGGCTGGATGGTGCTCGCCCTCATCGGCTTGCTGCTTTCTCTGCAGCGCCCATCTCGTTGAAAACGGGCCGTCCCGGCGGCGGGAGTCAGGTCAGCAACTCGGCGATGGCTGCAGCCGCTTCGCGGGCCGGGCGCCCCACGCCGATGAGGGTGGCGGAGGCCGGTCCTGTCCAGTCGCCGTAGCCGAGCAGGTGCAGCCGCGGTTCGCCGGCTGCCCGGGTGCCGTGGGTGGCGATGTGCCCGCGTACGCCGCGCAGGCCCAGAGGGGCGAGGTGGGAGAGGGCAGGGCGGAACCCGGTGCACCAGATCACCGTGTCAGCGCGGGCGGTCGTGCCGTCGCTCCACCGCACACCGTCCGCAGTGAAGCGCTCGAACATCGGCTGGGCCTTCAGCAGCCCCGCGTCCCTCGCTGCGCGAACCGGTGGGACGGCAACGATGTCGCCCAGGGAGGCGACGCCGCCGGTGTCCGTGCGGCCCTCGTCCAGGGCACGGCGGCGGGCGGTGGCCGCGTCGAAGAGGGCGCGGCCGTCGATGTCGTCGGCGAGGAAGCGGGGCGGGCGCTGGGTGACCCAGGTCAGGTCGATGCCGTCGCGGGTGGCGAGGTCGGCGGCGATCTGTGCGCCGGAGTTCCCGCCGCCGACCACGACGACCCGCTGTCCGGCGAAGTCGGACGGGCGGCGGTAGCCGGCGGTGTGCGGTTGACGGCCGGCAAAGACCTCCCGGCCGGGTACGGCAGGCATGAAGGGGCGCCCCCAGGTGCCGGTGGCCGAGACGACCGCCTGTGCCGACCAGTCGCCGGTGTCCGTCTCCACCCGCAGCCGGGTGCCGTCCCGGCGCACCGCGCGGACGCGGACCAGGCGGTGAACGGGCAGGGCGTAGCGCTGCTCGTAGTCGGTCAGGTACTGCACCACGTGGGCGGCGTCCGGGTACTCCTGGCCCAGTCGGGCGGGCATGATGCGGCCGGGCAGGGACGAGAACACGGCCGGGGAAAACAGGTGCAGGGAGTCCCAGGTGTGCTGCCAGGCGCCGCCGGGAGTGCTCTGGGCGTCGAGGATGACAAAGTCGAGATTGTTGCGACGCAGGTGGTAGCCGGCGGCGAGTCCTGCCTGCCCGCCGCCGATTACCACCACGTCCACGGGGTGCGTCACGGGGCCGTCGTCAGGGAGCCTGCGCCGAACCTCTTGCGCCAGGCGAGCGCGACGTACACGAGTCCGATCAGGACGGGCACTTCGATGAGCGGTCCGACGACTCCGGACAGGGCCTGGCCGGAGGTGACGCCGAAGGTGGCGATGGCGACCGCGATGGCCAGCTCGAAGTTGTTGCCCGCCGCGGTGAACGCCAGCGTCGCTGTGCGGTCGTAGGCGAGGCCCAGGCCCTTGCCGAGCAGGAAGGTGCCGAAGAACATGATCGCGAAGTACACCAGCAGTGGCAGCGCGATCCGGACCACGTCCAGCGGCTGCGAGGTGATCGTCTTCCCCTGCAGGGCGAACAGGATGACGATCGTGAAGAGCAGACCGTACAGGGCCCACGGGCCGATCTTCGGCAGGAACTTGGTCTCGTAGTCGGTGCGGCCCATCTTCTGTTCGCCGATGCGGCGGGTGAGGAAGCCGGCCAGCAGCGGGATGCCGAGGAAGATGATGACGTTCAGCGCGATGTGCCAGACGGACACATCCAAGCCCTGGCCATCGCCCAAGTTCATCCAGCGCGGCAGCAGGTCGAGGTAGAACCAGCCCAGCAGGCCGAACGCGATCACCTGGAACACCGAGTTCAGCGCGACCAGGACGGCGGCGGCCTCGCGGTCGCCGCAGGCGAGGTCGTTCCAGATGATGACCATGGCGATGCAGCGGGCAAGTCCGACGATGATCAGGCCGGTGCGGTACTCGGGCAGGTCGGGAAGGAAGATCCACGCCAGGGCGAACATGACCGCGGGGCCGACGATCCAGTTGATGACCAGCGAGGACACCATCAGCTTCTTGTCGCCGGTGACGGTGTCGAGCCGGTCGTAGCGGACCTTGGCTAGCACCGGGTACATCATCACGAGCAGACCGAGGGCGATCGGCAAGGAGATTCCGCCGATCTCGATCTTGGCCAGTGCGTCGTTCATCCCGGGGATCAGCCGCCCCAGGCCCAGGCCCACGGCCATGGCGAGCAGGATCCACACCGCGAGATAGCGGTCGAGAGTGGAGAGCTTCTTGACGATCGAGTCGTCGGTGCCCGTGGCCTGGGCGGCGGTGGGAACCGTGATGGTGCGCTCGGTCGTCACGGGCAGGCCCTCTTGTTCTCGGCGGCTGTACGGGCGGATTCGGCAAGCGCGGCGAACTGCTCCGAGAGTCCGGCGAGGACCTCGGGGCGCAGCTTGTAGTAGGTGAAGCGGCCGCACGGCTCGGTCTCCACCACACCGGCCTCGCGCAGGACCTTCATGTGATTGGACAGGTTGGTCTGCTTCGCGCCGGTCTCCTCGACCAGGTGCGTCGTACAGAGCGTCTCGCGCGCCAGCAGGGTCACGATCTGGAGGCGGAGCGGATCGCCCAGCACCCGGATCAGATCAGGATCGACTGAAGTCAGCATGCGCTGATACTCTCACATCATTGCTCGCTGATACCAGCGGGAGCTGAAGTCATTGGCGGCTGATCCCGCCGTGCGACGAGAGAGAACGATCAACATGGCCGAGTCTTCCGGCAAGCCGTCCGTCCTGTTCGTCTGCGTCCACAACGCCGGCCGATCTCAGATGGCCGCCGCATGGCTGACCCGCCTGGCTGGGGACCGCGTTGAGGTCCGCTCCGCCGGTTCCAACCCCGGCGACGCCGTCAACCCGGCAGCGGTCGAGGCCATGGCCGAGGTAGGCATCGACATCTCCGCCGAGAGCCCGAAGATCCTGACGATCGATGCCGTCCGCGAGTCGGATGTGTGCATCACCATGGGCTGCGGCGACACCTGCCCCGTCTTTCCCGGCAAGCGCTACCTCGACTGGAAGCTCGATGACCCGGCAGGCCAAGGCGTCGAAGCCGTCCGCCCGATCCGCGACGAGATCAAGACCCTCGTCGAGGGCCTGATCAAGGAGATCGCTCCGGAAGCCACGGCGTGATCGGGATACGCGACGTCGTCATCATCGGCCCCGACCCCGCCGGCTACACCGCTGCCCTCCACACGGCCGGCCCGTGCCCAGCTGGGGCCCGTGCTGTCCTGCAACCGCGGCGACCAGATCTTCCCAGCCGCCGACACGGGGCGGCGTGTCCTGTGGCTGGACGGCACGGCCTGCTGGACGAGCCTCGTGACGCGCGACCGCCCGGCGGGCAAGTGCTGACCTGAAGGCCCGTGACCGGCCGGGCCCGTCACGGGCCCGGCCGGCCTCGATGAGATCGAGGACCTCGGGCCGGAACTCGGCCGGGTAACTACGGTGCATGGAAGGATTGTTGAGTGTCCGAAGGATCATCTTTCCAGCAAGGTGACTCCACCAGACTTGGGGCACATCAAACTCCACGAAACTCTGGCAGCTCGCTCGCCGCAGTCGGTCGAAGTGGCCCGGACTCCTGGCGTGCGGCGGACAGCATTCCCGCACCGCGCAGGTCTCGGCGCTACTTGTCCGGCCCGGTGCCCACCGTGAGCAGGGGGTCATTGCACGTGTTCGGCCTCCCTGCCGTGAGCTGAGATGCTCGAGGGAATCGGGATCGGCCCCTTCGAGGAGCACGTATACGTGGCGCTCGTGCCCGCGCCTGCGACCGGCGCGGGCGAGTTGGCCGACCGCACAGGTCTGCCGAAGCCGGAGGTCGAGCGTGCCCTCGCCGAGTTGGAATCCAAGGGCCTGGTGACGGTTCCTCCCGGGCGGCGCGGCCTGCGTGCCGCACCTCCGGCCATCACTTTGCATCGCATGGCACTTCAGCGCATCGACAACGCACGCAGGGCGCAACTCGCCATCACGGAGCCGGCCGAGCGCTACTACGGCGCGGGCCAGCCCTGCGACACCGCTGAGCTGATGGAGGTCATCGAGGGCGAAGCCGCCATCGCGGAGCGCTACGGGCAGATCCAGCGGGATGCCCGTGAGGAGATCTGCTCCCTGGCCATCGGGCCCGCCGTGGTCGTCCCGGCTGCCGCCGACACCGGCCAGCGGGACGCCCTGCGCGCCGGCGTGCGATTCCGGGTCATCTACCGACGAGACGCCCTGGAACTGGACCACTCGGACAGTTCGCTGCTGCTCGACGAATGGGCCGCACTGGGCGAGGAGATGCGGGTGGCGGTCGATGCCCCGCTCAAGATGATCAGCGTCGACAACAGGCTTGCTCTCCTCGTACCCCGAGGGCGCCCGCCCGGCGAACCCATGGCGCTGGTGACGCGCAGCCGCGTCCTGCTGGACGCTCTCGACTGGATCTTCCGCAGGGTCTGGGAGGCCGCGGCCCCGGTGTCGGCAGCATTGGCGGCGGCCTCCGACGGCTTGCCGGCTGCCGAGGAACGGCAACTGCTGTCGCTGTTGCTCGCCGGATACACCGACCATGCGATCGCTTCTCAGCTGGGTCTGAGCGAGCGCACCATCCGGCAGCGAGTCCGCCGGCTGCTGGCCCTCGCGGGGGCGCAGACCCGCATTCAACTCGGCCGGCAAGCCGCGCGCCACAGCTGGATCTGACACTAAGTCAAAAACGGCTCGGTTTTCTAGGGGTGACAGGCGGCTTCGGTACAACAGGCCCAGGCATGTTTACCACAAGTCGGGAAGCCGACAGATCGGGGCGCTTCTTCGCAGTTCATGAAGGTGGCACGGTATCGCCGTCCGAATGCCTCCGAGATCGAAGGACTCCGATGTCCCGTTTCAGAGCCGGCAGCCCGTACCGGGCCCGGCGGACGGCCACGGCACTGGCCGCTGCGCTGGTCGTCGGCAGCCTGGCCCTGCCCGCCGTAACGGCTCACGCGAACGACACCGCGGGCACGCCGTCCGCCGTCGCCGATAAACTCGGCAATCACGACCGGGCACTGATCGCGCAGTACAAGCGGCAGCACCTGGCCCGCAGCGCCCCCTCCGGAGCCCACCAGGCAGTCCCCGACTTCGTCTCCCTGATGCTCGCAGTCAAGAACGGCCGCACCGAAGAGGCCGAGAAGGCTCTGACCGAACTCGGTGCCGAGGGCACCAGGAAGGACCCCACGATCGGCTACATCAAAGCCAGCGTGCCGTTCGCCGACGTCGACAAGGTCGTCGCTCTCGACTACGTGCTCCGGGTGGATGCCGACGAGCTCATCGAGTTGGAGGGCACCCGGGTCGACGCCGGCAACACCGACACGGCTGTCCGAACCGCCGACGCGAAATCCTCGGGCGGCTTCCCAGCCGCCCCATCCGCCGCGACGCGCGACGACAACCCCTACATGACGACCAACTAAACCCGCTCGGTCGACTTCAAGACGAAGCAGCTGACGGCCGAGGCGTCACCATCGGCATCATGGACACCCGGGTCGACCACCCATCCCGCGCTGGCCACCACCAGGACCAGTGAGGTCAATTGGGCCTTGCCGATGACGCTGTCGGGGTAGCCATAGCGCACTCGGTGTTCGGTGAACTCGTCCTCGATACGGGCCTCACCGCCACGAGGCCGCACGACATCGAGATCCAGGTCCACCATGCGCAGCACGGTCCCATCCGCGTTCCACTCGGGCACCGTGCACATGTCGCAGTACATCTCGGGGCCCGGGTCCACACGGAACGTGGCCGCGCGTCAAACGCCGTACCCGGGCAGCGCGTTCCTTCACAGCCACGCGCACAGCCACGCGCCCAGCCACGCGCACAGGCGCGCGGCTGGGCGGCGCTCGGACACGCATGCAGCAAGGGCCCGAACCACACCAGTCGGTTTACGGATTGCCCAACGGAGTCCTTTAGGCGGAGGGGAGTCAAGTGAGAACTACTCGCCAGTTCCGCTGAGGTGAGCCGCCCATGGGTAGTAGACGTAGTCGAATGCAGCCGGCGCCCCGGTGATCTTGCTTCCGAGCCACACGTCGTTCGTCAGCTGGATGCCGGAGAACATCGGATCCATCTCGTCGTGCAGCTTCTGCTCCATCTGTAGGACCAGCTTGGAGCGGGCGCTGTCGTCCTGCGTGCTGATCGCCTTGGCGTATAGCCCGTCGATGCCGCTGTAGCCGGACTGGTTGAAGGTTCCGCCGGTCACCGCGGTGAGGCCCAGCCAGTCGAGCGGGTTGGGGATGTTGGGCCAGAACTGCGTGTACAGCAGGTCGGTGTTGCCACGCGTCGCCGGGTCGTACAGGTAGTTCGAGTAGCCGGTCGCAGGTACGACGTTGAGCTTGAAGTTCAGGCCGATCCTGTCGGCCGCATCCTTGATCCCAACGCCCAGCTGCTGTGTCTCCGCCTGCTGCGGAACCACGAGGCTGATCTGCTTGGACTTCACGTCGGCCGGAACGCCGGCGAGCAGCTTCTTCGCCTCGTCTGTCTTCGCGGAGCCATCGGTCCTGACCGAGTCGGCGTACGAGGTCAGGTCATCCTTCGCGAAGCCGTACACAGCCGGCACGGTCTGCAGCGAAGCAGGGGTCCCCTCACCGGCGTACACATGGTCGCCGATGCCCTTCCAGTCGATGGCCATCTGGAGCGCCTTGCGCACGTCGGCGTTACCCATCGCACCCTTGTGGTTCGCGACCACGAGAGTGACAGCCAGTGGCGCGGCACCCGAGTAGAGCTTGCCCGCCGACGATGCCTTCAGCTGTGCCAGCCCGGCCATCGGCGGACCGTATGTTCCGTCGATCTGGCCCGAGAGCAGGCCGGAGGTGATCGCGGAGTCGTCGGTCAGGAAAGTGAAGTCGATGTTCTTCACCTTCCGTGGCAGCGACTTGTTCCAGTAGCCGTCGTAGCGGCTCACCTTGATCGACTGACCCTGCGTCCACTTGCCGAACTTGTAGGGGCCGGTGCACATGACACCCACGCCCGGCGTACCGACCTTGTTGCCGTGTTGCTCGTAGAACTTCTTCTTGACGACGACACCGGCGAAGCTCGCCAACTCGTCGTTGAAGAGGTAGTCGGGCTTCTTGAGCCTGACGGTCACTTCGTCGGCGCCCGTCTTCGCGATCGAGGCGACGTTCGAGTACAGGTAGCCGTAGAAGCTCGACTTGTCCGTCATGTTGTGCTGCATGCTCCACGCGACGTCGTCGGCGGTCATCGGCGATCCGTCCCAGAAGGTGACGTCGCTGCGCAGCTTGTAGACCCAGGTCGTCGGGTCGGGGTTCGAGTACGACGTCGCCAGATTGGGCTTGATCTGGAAGTCAGGCGTCTGGACTAGCAATGTCTCGCACATGTTCGAGTTGATCATGTTCGGCGTGTAGTCGGCCGACTGGAAGGGGTCGATGGTCTGAGGCTCGCCCTGGAAGACGTTCCAGGTGATCGTGTCGACCGAGCCCGAGCCTGTCGGTGTGAAGGTCGTCAGCGCGTCGGAGGACCCGGTCGCTTCGGTGCCGGATGTGCCTCCGGAGCAACCGGCCATCGCGAGGGTGGTGGCGGCGACGACGGCGAGTGCCATTGCCCGTCTGCGTGGGTGGGGTGAGTACATTGCGCAACTCCTGGTCAATGTCGGGCTGTAATGGCTTCGGGGTCCCACCCGCTGCGAGGGACGCTGTCGCGCAGCAAGCGGGTGTAGGGGTTTTGAGGGTTGTCGAGCACGTCGGCGGTGGGCCCTTGCTCGACGACGGCGCCGTGACGCATGACGATCGTGTCGTCGGTCACCTGGCGGATGACGGCGAGATCGTGGCTGATGAACAGGTAGCTCACGCCACGCTTCTGCCTGATGTCAGAGAGCAGATTGAGGATCTGTGCCTGGATCGAGACGTCCAGGGCCGACACGGCCTCGTCGAGGATGAGGACGTCCGGATCGGCGGCGAGCGCGCGAGCGATGGCCACGCGTTGGCGCTGCCCTCCCGAGAGGGACCTCGGCAGTGCCGCGAGCTGCCGGTCGTCGAGTCCGACGAGCTCGGCGAGTTCGCTCACGCGCTTCCTGGTCTCGTCGCGGCCGAGCCGGGAATGAACGCCGACGACTTCCGCGAGGCAGTCGCCGATGCGCTGACGGCGGTCGAGCGAGGTGTACGGGTCCTGGAAGACGATCTGGATGTCCCTGCCCCGCTCACGGCGACTGCGTGCGGAACGCGCCGGGTGTGTGCGGTCCTCGCCACGGAACACGATGCGGCCACCGGAGGGACGTTCCAGGCCGATGATCATCCGCGCCGTGGTCGTCTTGCCGGACCCGGATTCGCCGACGATGCCTAGGGCTCCGCCCGGAGCCAGGGCGAAGCTCACGTCGGCGACCGCGGTCGCCTCGGCCCTCCCACGGCCGAACGTCTTGGTCAGGTGCTCGACCACGAGCAGCGGTTCGGTCATCGCTGGACCTCCTCGTTCGAAGCGGAGCCGACGCGCTCCTGCGACACCATCCGGCCGCGCAGGCCGGGCATCCGGACGCACCGGGTCTCCGACGGACCGATCTGCAGCAGGGGCGGCACCCCCGCCCGACACTCCTCTTGTGCGAAGCGGCAGCGCGGCGCGAAAGCACAGCCGTCCGGCGCCTCGTAGGCGGTGGTCGGATGACCGGTGATCGCGGGCAGTCGATCGACACGCCGGCCGATCTCGGGCCGCGCCTGCACCAGTGCGGCTGTGTAGGGGTGGAGCGGGTCTTCGTGCAGCCGCACCGACGCCTGGCGTTCCATGACCTGGCCGGCGTACAGCACGATCGTCTCGTCGCACACGGCACCGGCGAGCTCCAGGTCGTGCGTGATGAAGAGCATCGCCATGCCGTACTCGCGCTGCATGCGCCCGAGAATCGCCATCACCTCCGCCTGGGTGGTGACATCGAGCGCGGTCGTCGGCTCGTCGGCGAGGACGAGCCGAGGCCGCGCGGCGACCGCGGCAGCGATCATCACCCGCTGCAGCAGACCGCCGGAGAGCTCGTGCGGGAACTGCCGCAGCCTGCGCTCCGGGTCCTCGATCCCGACCTCGGCGAGCAGCTCCTGTGCGCGCTTGCGGGCAGCGGCCTTCGGCATCCGGTCGTTGGTGCGCATCGTCTCGGTGAGGAAGTCGCCGATCGTGCGTACGGGGTTCGTGTAGGCCCGTGCGTCCTGGAAGATCATCGCGACGTCCTTCGCCCGGTAGGACCGCAGGGCGTCGGTGCGAAGGTCGAACACCTCGGCGCCGTCGAAGCGGACACCGCCCCGGACGTCGGCACCGTCGGGGAGCAGGCGGGCGATGGTGCGAACCGTCATCGACTTGCCCGAACCGGACTCGCCGACCAGGCCGAGAGTGCTTCCACGGTCGAGTGAGAACGAGACATCGCGCAGCACGGTGCGCAACTCGCCCGCGACCGGCAACTGAACGGTCAGACCGTCGACTTCGAGTAGTGCGTTCACGAGCGTGCCTCCCAGCGCTCCGTGAGTCGGTCGCCGATCATGTTCACGGCACCGACGGTGATGACGATGAGTGCGCTGGCGAAGAGAGCCTCCTGCGGGTGCTGCTGCAGCACACCGGCCATACCGGTGCCGACCATCGCGCCCCAGTCCGACGTCGGTGGCTGCACCCCGAGGCCGATGAACGAGAGGCCAGCGAGGTCCATCAGGGCGAACCCGAAGGCGAGCGTGGCGTTGGCGACGATCAGCCCACCCACGTTGGGCAGGATGTGCCGCAACGCGATCCGCAACCCGTGCACGCCCTGAACCTGCAGTGCCGCGATGTAGGGCAGCGAGCGCTCTCTCAGCGCCGCGCTCCGCACGATCCGTGCGATGTAGGGGACGTAGGCGATGGACAGCGCCACAACGGCAGCGTTCAGGCCGGACCCGAACAGGGCGGTCGCCAGGATCGCCAGCAGCAGACCGGGGAAGGCGAACACGGCGTCGACGACGCGCACCACCATCTGGTCGAACCAGCCGCCGAACCACACGGCCGCGAGCGCGAGGACCATCCCGAGGAGCGTCGAGATCACCACGACGAGAAACGGTCCGATCAGCGCGGTTCGGGAACCGTGGACGAGGCGCGAGAGAAGGTCCCGCCCGCTCCCGTCGGTTCCCAGCAGGTGCGCGCCGCTCGAACCCTGGTACGCACCGGAGAGGTCGACGGCGTTCGGATCGTGCGGTGAAAGGAGGGGTGCGAGGGCGGCGAAGCAGACGACGAGTCCGAGCAGGGCAATCGCCACCCAACCGGACATGCCGATGCCTCTCGTACGACGCGTCGTACGCCGGCCGGCCTTTCGGGTTCCGATACGTCGCACCGCTGCTGTCGTGCTCATGAGTCCTTCTTCCCGATCGACACGCGCGGGTCGAGCAGTGTGTAGGCGATGTCGATGAGGGTGTTCAGCACGATGAAGGCGGCGACGTACATCAGGCAGATCGCCTGGACTACGGGGAAGTCCTTCTGCTGCACCGAATTCACGAGGAACTGACCGAGCCCGCCGAGCTGGAAGACCTGTTCCACGACGACGCTTCCCGCGATCAGGCCCGCGATCGTGAGACCCGCGACGGTGAGCACCGGCATCGCGGCGTTGCGCATCACATGTCTGCGTACGACGACTGCGCGGGGCAGTCCGCGGCTGATCGCCGTCTGCACGTGATCGGCCGACAGTTCCTGTCGGATCGCGGTCTGGGCGAGTCGCGCGACGAACGCGACGGAGGCGAGAGCGAGCGCGATCGACGGAAGAACCAGGTGGTAGAGCTCGTCGAGGCCCGCCCGGCCGGCCCCGAACACCGGGAACCACTCCAGGTCGACGGCGAACACGATGATCAGCACGACCGCTCCGACAAAGGTCGGCACCGCCATGACGCCCGTCGCGCCGGCCATGGCGGACCGCGACAACCAGCCGGGCTTGAGGCCGGCGAGAGTGCCGATGGCCAACCCGAGCACCAGGACGATCGCCGCGGCCATGAGGACGAGAAGCGTGGTCGCTGAGGCGCGACTTCCGACCAGCGACGACACCGGTTGGTTGTAGATGATCGAGGTTCCGAAGTCGCCGTGCACCACGCCGCCCAGCCACCTCAGGTACTGCTGCCAGATGGAGTCGTCGAGGTGATACTCGGCCTTGATCGCGGCGATCGCGTCGGGGCTCATGGTGCGCCCGTGCGTGAGATAGGTGAGCGGGCTTCCCGGCGCGGCGTAGAGCGCTCCGAAGACGACCAGGCTCGCGATGAACAAGGTCACCACCAGCCCTACGATGCGAGTGGCGATGAACCGCAGCATCGCCCCGGCGAGCCGCTGCTTCGCCTTCACCTGCCCTGATGGCACGGGTGCCGACATGGTGGCGTCACTCATCGGTTCACCCCCGGCTGTGCGTGATGGACCACGCGGCCACCCACGACTGTCCGCAGCACTCGCGTGTCGAGCAGTTCCTCGAGCGGCCGGACGAAGATGTCCCGGTCGAGAACGATGAAGTCGGCATACAGGCCCTCGGCGAGACGGCCGTGAAGGTGCTCGGAGCGGCTCGCCCAGGCGGCGTCACGGGTGCCGTGGACGATCGCGTCCGCCAGTGGCAGGGCATAGTGCGCGTGGTTGGCGGGCAGTGACGGATCCAGGGCCGAGCGCCGTGTCGCCGCGATGAACATGTTGGGCAGCGGGGCGTGCGGCGACGTAGGGGAGTCGGTGCCGAGGACGAGCGTGGCTCCTGCCTCGGTCATCTCGGGCCACGGGAAGCCGCGGTCGACCCGCTCGTCGCCGAGCACTCGTCGCCAGTTCTCCTGGATGGCCGGATCGGCGTGCACGGGCTGCATGCTCGCCGTGATGCCGAGTGCGGCCAGTCGGTCGATGTCCGCAGGGTCGACGACTTCGAGATGTTCGATGCGGTGGCGACGCTCCTTGGGGCCGTTGAGAGCAACTGCGTGCTCGACAGCGCCGATCGCGACCCGGATCGCCTCGTCACCGATGGCGTGCATGGCGACCTGCAGGCCGGCCGCGTCCGCGGCGGCCACCACCGGCGCGAGTTCGGCAAGACCCCAGATCGGGTCGGCGTTCGTGCCGTTCACGTAGGGCTTCCCGAGCGATGCGGTGCACCCGTCGACGGTTCCGTCGACCATGACCTTGATGCCGGTCACGCGCAGGAACGGGGTCGACCGGTGGGTGGCGAGTTCGACAGCGCGCTCGACCTGGGCGAGGTTCCCGCCCTCGTCACCGGTGGGCTGGACGCGCCAGAACGCGGCGATGCGAGTGGTCAGGACGCCCGCCGCATCGGCACGACGCATCGCCTCGTAGTCGCCCTCGCCCAGCGCCATCTCGGTCGAACCGACGATCCCGGACTCGGCGTACGCCGCCAGGGCGACCGCCAGGGCCTCGTCACGGTCGGAGTCACTGGCGAAGCTGTCGAGCACCGGCCACACGAGGTGGTGCATCGCGGTCTCGTCCACCAGGCCGGTGGCCGCGCCCCGCTCGTCCCGGTGGACCGTTCCCCCCGGTGGTGATGCCGTGGTGTCGTCGATTCCGACTTCGGCGAGGGCGGCCGAGTTCAGCCAGATCGAGTGGAAGTCGTAGGCCTGCGCATAGACAGGCCGGTCGGCGACGACCGCGTCGAGCATGCCCCGATCAGGCAGGCCGCCCGGGATGTCACCGTGCTTCCACCCAGTGGCGAGCACGCGAGGTGCGTCGGGGTTCTCCTGCGCCCACGTCCGGACGCGCCGCTGGATCTCCTCCACTGTGTTGGCGCCCCAGAGATCGACCTGGGCCGCCGCCTCGCCGGTGCCGACCACGTGCGCGTGGCCGTCGACGAATCCGGGGAGGACGGTCGCGCCGTCGAGGTCGTGGATCAGGGCATCCGGTCCGGCCACACGCGCCGCGGTGGCCTCGTCGCCGACGTAGGCGAGCCGGTCGCCGACCACCACGAGCGACTCGGCCCAGGGGCGTTGGTCGGAGGTGAAAATTTGGGCGTTGCGGTACAGATGAGCGGGCATGGTCGTGTCCTTGTCCATCGGGTTCCTCAGAACCGGTCGAGGCCCTCGCGGGCCGCAGCGTCGGGGTTGCCTGCCCGGTACTCGAGGGCAAAGCCGGGGAGGTCGAGAGATGCCGTGAGCAACGTGCTCCACCGCTCGTGGCCGGGCTGGGAATCGTCGGCGTGGACGCACACCACGGCGGCGGCACCGTCGCGGCCACAGAAGGCGGCCGCGCGCTCCGGCGCGGAGCGGCCGGTCATGCTGCCGCGCACAGCGTGCGTGTGGTGGTACCGCTCGACCGACACCGATTCCGGAGTGCTGGTGTCACCGCCGGCGAGGCCGGAATCAAGAAAGTGGTTCGTGTGGATGACCCAGCCGTCGGTATCGGGTTGCACCACGGCAAACCCGCAGGGTGACATCTCGATGGACGCTGCTGCGGCGTGGCCGTCTCGGTAGGTTGCGACGGTCAGCACGGTGGACGCGCTCACGGTCGCGGAGGCGACGATGTCGCGGGCCTCCGCCACCGTTGTCGCCTCCTCGAGGACGCGACGCGCAACAGCATGGACGGGCACGCCGCCGGTGGCGTTGTCGGAGCGATGGTTCAGGATGTTGAAATGCAGGCCGAGGCCGGCGTCGTTCACCCCGATCTTTGCGGCCGTGCCGAACTCGGTGAAAAGCTTCACCCGGCGTTGCGTTCCGGTCACGAGCGACAGCAGGAGACCGTCCGGCGTAAGCGAGTCGTGCCAGTCCCACGTCTGGATCGTCTCGGGTGGGCCGCCGGGGGCCGGCGTGTGCACGGCGGTTGTGCACTCGCCCTTCCCGGGCGCGGCGGCAAGCACTTCGGTCCGTGCGCCGACCGCTGCCACCTGCCATGGCTCGATTCCTGATGCCTCGGCGATTCCGTCGGACTCCTCGACCAGACCCGGGTACCAGTCGCGCAAGGCGTCATCGCTGTGGGCGACGATGTCGCGGACGGTCGTTTCCGAGATGCCCAGAACCTTGAAATGCGCCAGGTAGCGGGCGCTGACGTCACGCACCTGGTCCGCGTATCGCGTGCCGATCTCGCGTCCACGGTCGCGGAAGTCGGTGGTGGTCGTGCGCAGTGTGTGCAGCTTCATGGTGTTGCTGTGCGACCTTCGCTTGTGAGGCCCGTCACGGTGAGGGGCGGGCGACACGCTAGGTAGGTAAAACGTTTAATACAATGGTGTTTCTCATGTCGCTTTCTGCTTCTGTCGCCCGGGCCTGCGTGGGCGGCCGCGGTCCGGCGGCGTGAGTCAGCATCGGAAGGTACGAACCAAGGAGGTCGCCGTGGCTCGATCGAAGGGCGTCACCATTCGCGATGTCGCCCAGCGCGCGGGTGTCTCCGTCGCGGCGGTCTCGATGGCGCTCAATGACACCGGGACGCTGAGCGCAGCCACGCGACTGCGCGTCCGGGCCATTGCCGAGGAGATGGACTACGAAGCCGACGCCCTCGCGCGCGGCCTGCGACGTTCGTCGGTCGGGGCAATCGGACTCGTCATCCGGTCGCTGGACGCGCTCGGTGAGTACGCGCCGCGGGGCGTCGATGTGTTCACTCGCTACATCGGCGCCGCCTCGGCGCAGGCGATGGACCGCGGACTCAGTGTGATGCTCGTGCCTGACCCGACCAAGCGGCCGACACCACCACTGGCGCTGTCGCTCGATGGCTACATCGTGACGATGCCGCACGTGGATGATCCGGTGGTCGGTCTCCTCGAACGGCGTGGGATCCCGTACGTGACGCTGGGACGCGATCCCAGCCGCCCGAATTTCACCGACTGGGCCACCGAGGACGAGGGTTCAAGCTTCCGGCGCATCTACGAGCACTTCGCCGCATCCGGTGCCCGATCGATCGTGCTGTTGCGCGGAACCGACCCCAACGCGTGGAACATCGACAGCGAGGCGACGTACCACGCATGGTGTGAGAGCTTCGGGATCACGCCGCGCGTCTACATGTCGGCCGAGCGCGCCGGCGAGCACGGCGGCGAGAACATCGCGCACGCGATCGTGGACGACGGGATCCCCGATGCGATCCTGTGCCACACCGGTCGTCAGGCGGCTGGAGTGCTCGCAGGCCTCACGGCTCGCGGCGTCGCTGTGCCCGATCGGACGATGCTTGCCGCGGCTTCCGACTCCGAGCACACCCGACACAGCCGGCCCGCCATCTCGGCAGTCGAACTCAACGCCGCGGAAACGACGTTGGCTCTGCTCGACCTTCTCCAAGCGCGCATCGCGGGGGAGTCGAGCGCGGGACCGGTCCTGACGACCGCCCGGTTCCGGGTCCGCTCATCCTCGCGACGCACCGACACGAACGCCTGACGCGAAGGCGGCGGTCGAGGCCGGCGACTTCGCCGTCCTGGTCCGCGACGCCCACGACGACCAGGGGGACGACGTGGTGCGCAAGGCGGTGGGACACGCACGCGTGGAGGAACGGGGGCGGCTGCCGTGGCAGTTGCTGCGCAGGGCGGACAGCACACGGCGCTATCGGCAGCGGCTGGTGTCGTATCAGGCAACGTTCACCCGGTCGTGATGTGACGCGCCGTCCTGGAGCGCACCGCCAGGCCGCGCCGCCGCACCGCGTGGACTCGGCCATCACGAAGACGGTGAAGCGGCAGAACCGCGCGATGCGGGAGTTCCGCCGTGCGTTCCCCGAAACCGACGTCGTTTCGAACGATGCGCCGGCCCCGATCGAGCCGGTTCCCACTGCTCGACATGGACGGTGACCTCCCCACACCGCACTCCGCCGTACCCCGCTCCTCCGTTTCCCCAGCGGCCCGGTCAGTCCTCGTCGAGCCCCGGAATGCCCGGCGGACGACTGAAGCGCGGCAGCCGCACCGCGTAGACGTGGCGCTTGCCCAGGTACTCCCCCAGCCCCCAGATGCGCCGGTTCCCTCCGTAAGCGCTGAAGCTGAGATCCTCCGGCCCGATCGACAGGCGGCCGAACAGGCCCGGCTGGGTCGCCCACGCCTCGCGTGCCGCCAGCCATCCCCGCTGCTTCGTACCGTTGCTCAGCGAGAAGAAGTGGTGCCCCCGCCAGCTCACCGCGCCCTGGATCCTCAGCAAGGGGAATTGCTCCTGGCCCCGAGCCTCTTCGGTCGTGATCGCGCCGGTCACGGGATTCAGGTGCCATCGCACCGCCCACGAGGTACCCGACCGCTTGAACTCGCTGACGAGGAGGGTCGGTGGGCCGGCCGAGTGGTCGATCGCGGCCTGGGAGTAGATGAGCCGCGCTCCCGCGTTGTCGTAGGCCCGGCTCTGCGGCAGGGCGTACCGGTACCCGTACGCGTAGTACTTCCGCGTCGCCGCGTGGTACCCGCACCAACTCTTGGCGGCGCTGCCCGTGGAGACCCGGAACATCCGGTCGGTGTTGAACACTCGCAGACCGCCCTTGGTGTCCGCGACATAGAGCCGGTTCCGGTGCCACGCGATCCCTCCCGCGTGCACGTTCACAGGCCCGAAGTCGTACGGCTCACCGGGCATCGCGCGGGGCTCGACCAGGAGGACGTGCTCGTACCGCGGCTTGGCGGGGTCCGTCACGTCTACGAAGCTGACGCGCGCGCCCTGCCCGAACTTGCCGCCGTCCTCGTGGGCGTACCAGGAGACGAGCACCATCCTCTTGCCGCTCGGCATCCCGCCGGGGCGGGAGTCGTAGCTGGTCGTGATGCCCTGCGGGTACCAGTCCGGATCCTTGGGGTCCTTGGTGCGCGGATCCCACGCGAAGGCGTAGGCGAGCCGATCGGGCTCGGCCCAGCCGCCCGGGTTCGCCACGCCGTGAAAACGGGCGCCCGCGATCACGGTCTCCGGCCTGGCACCCGGTAGCCGGGCAAGCAGGCCCGCGATGGCCGCCGGGTAGGTGTAACCAACAGGCTGCTCCGGACGGTCGCGCATGGTCACGCGGAACCGCGGCGGTGCCGCCTCGGCGGTGGAGGGCACCCACAGTCCCCCAGTCGCCGACGCGAGAGGGGCCGCGGCCATGCCTCGTAACAACGTCCTGCGTGTGGTGTCCATGTCCAGGACCATAGGCAGCGAACGCCCGGCTCACAACCGTCTCGTACTGTTGCGCAGGTTCCGTACAGTTCCACGGCGTCCGGACAACTACGTTCATTTCTAGGGTAGTTGGGTCCGTCACCCCAAGAGCCCCGGTCGTGACGTCCCGGCAGGCCCGCAAGCTCACCCAGCTCCACCGCCGTGACAGCAAGAGAGGGTTCACCACCATCGACCAGGCCCAGCACGGCTGCGTGGGTCACGACCGAGAACGTTTGTCGATGCGTTCTGAGAACGACCGTGGGTCAGGCGCCTTGGGACTGTTAGCGAGAAGTAGAAGCATTCGGGTTCGGGAGGCGCCTGCTCCGCGTCAACCACGGTGTCGACGAGCACGGGAGGCGATCCCTGCCGAGAACCGGCGGGGCGGCAGCCGTGTCACGACCTCGACGCCGACAGGCCGCTGATCGCCGTCACTGCGCAGACGAACCGGTCCAAGGCGGACCGGGACCCGGCCGAGTGGTTGCCGCCGGCCGCGTCCGCTCAGCGCCCGTACGGTGCCGGCCGAGTGGCCACGAAGCTTCGCTGGAAGCTTGCCGCGGACGACAAGGAACGGTTGGCGCTCGAGAGGCTTGCAGATGGCTGCTCCGACACCGTCGGCTGCTTCCGTTGAGCTGGGAGCCGGCGATGGCCGCGCGGACGGCCCCCGTTTGGACCTCATTGCATATGGCGAGTCTGCGGTGGCAGACGAGTGTTCCTGCCCTGCTCCCCGAAGGCGCCGTCCACCAGGCTGCGGATGCCGTTGGCGGCGGGGTTCGGTCAGCCGCTTTCCCGGTAGTTCATGAACCAGTGGGTGTCGAAATAGCCGGCCATCGTGAACGGGTGGTGCGGGTCAATGAGGATGCGACAGACGAATTCCGCGGCCGTGCAGTCGAAGGGGACGTCCTCGCCGTCGAAGGACCGGACCACGACGGGCCAACGGTCGGGGTCGTCGCCGTCGGCCCTCCAGGAATACAGATCCTCGTGCTCAGTACCCGCCCAGATGAGCAGACCGTCCTCCCTGAGATCCGTCCACGGCTCCTGATTCAGGTCCAGGTATCCGTCAAAGGCGCCCTTGCCGAACGTCTCGACCATGCGCTTGTAGTCGCTCGGCAGCCCGGTGCCCAGGCGCGACTCCACCTCCGCCCAGGCCACGTCCGGCCGCTGCGCGGGCTGTGCCCAGCCTGTGATCCGCCTGAGCCGCTCCATCCAGTCGACGTCCTCGTCCTTGTCCGGAGCGACCGCCAAGAGTTCCGGCACCTCCCTGTGAGCGACCACCAATACCGACCGCTCGTCCCCCTCGGGGGCCCGTGCCGTACCCGTGCCGACCCACTGATTCCCGTACGCCCACGCCCGTATCGTCACGGCCCGGTCCTCGAAGGGGACGAGGAGAGCCCCGCCCCTGGACTCGTCGACCGTCGGGTCGGTGAAGCCGTCGAGGACGAGGGTGCGCGGGGCGCCGTACCTGCTGTCGAGCAGGTCGGTCAGATCCTGCAGGTTCAGGTCGTCGGGCAGGTACGTATAGCCGTCTCCCGGGCCGAGTTGGGCCAGTAGGTCGTTGACAATCCCTTGTGTAAGCTCCATGGCGGACAGCAAAGCGCACCGCACCGACAATGGACGTGCTCACAGACGTTCCCGGCCTGTGCACCGAAGCTGCTGGACCGCTGCGGCGTCGGCTCGGATACCTCGGCTGCGTTACTGATAGCGGCCGGCGGCAATCCGGAGCGCACGGCCAGCGAAGCCTCATGTGCCGCGCTCTGCGGTGTGATCCCGGCCGGTCGAGGCGTCAGCAGGGCCACCGTGAACCGGGCCACCGCGGTCCTCACCGAATGGGACAGCCGCGTCAAGCTCGTGACCTGGGCCAAACAGCACCCCACCTGATGGGCCTGGCGGTCGTGTCGGCGCCGGTGGTGCCGTTCTCCTTCCGGGAGACGCTGCGCCTGCCGCTGACGCGGACCACAGTGCTCGAGAAGTAGCGCCCACCCGACGAACGGCGGTGGCCGGCCC
>NZ_JBHVEE010000156.1:0-22618 GCF_042802415.1 Streptomyces sp. NPDC057486
CGGGCTGTCGCAGAGCACACCATCGCCCGACTCAAAGACCACCAGATTCTCCGCCAATGCCGCCGCCGTGGTGAAGCGATCAACCACGCCGTCGCTGGCGTTGCCGCACTCCACAACCTCAAGCTCGACATCCGGTAAACGAGGCACCCGCCGCAGCAGGGCACGTTCTCACCGGCATTACGTGATAGCTCCTAGCTGCCGAATGTGTCGACGGCGCGCTCTGCGCTGTGCCTGGGGCGTGGATGTGGGTTGTCGGCGGACCCGGCGCCACACCGACGGGGGTTGCGGTGTCCGACCGCTTTGCCGGGCTCCACCATCAGGTGCTGGCTCGAGTACCGGAGGATGTGGACTGGGCGCGCTCCGGGTGGTTCAGCCGGAAGGGCACTACCTTCGCCGACCGGGAATCCGGCGTCGATGTCCTGCGTGCCTCATCACAGCCCGGAGAGCCAGCCCTCGTCGGTCCTGAGTGCCGGCACCTCTCGCTCAGCCGGCCCGACCCACGGCAGATTCATAGCGGCGATTCTCTTCAGGCATCGGATGAATGTGCGGTGAAAACTCTGGCGAGGGGCCTTGCCGCAGCCCGTGTGTACCGACCCGCGGGAGGTTCGTCGCATCGTTAGCGGCTGAGGGGTCGTGCGGGGATCCCGTACCACTCGGCCGCGGTTTCGCCGAACACTGCGGCTTGCTCCTGCGGGCTCAATGGGTCGATGAGCTCGTCGGCGACTGCCACGACCTCGCCGTAGTCGGCGGCCGGCAGGCAGACTGGCCAGTCCGATCCGAACATCAGCCGGTTGGGGCCCAGCCGGTCGAGGAGCGTGTCAGCGTAGGGGTGCAGGGCCGCGGCGCTGCACAGATGGGCTTGGGTGACGAGCCCGGACAGTTTCACGGCGACGTTCGGGCAGGTTGCGAGGTCGGAGATGAGCGCAGCCCAGGGGCCATGGGCGTCCGGGTGGATCTCCGGGTTGCCCGCGTGGTCGAGAACGAACCGCACCTCGGGCAAGGCGGCCACAGTCCTTACCGCGGCTGCCAGTTGATCCGGGCGGACCAGTAGGTCGTAGGCCAGCCCGGCCGCGCCGACCGCCAGGATGCCGCGGCGGGCGTCGGTGCGCAGTAGCCAGTCGGGGTCGGCCTCGTCCTGGACACCGTGTCGTATACCGACCAGGGCTGTGCCGCCGGGCAGTTGGCGCAGTCGTGCGAGGCGCTCTGCGACGTCGGGCGCGGTGAGGTCGACCCAGCCGACTACGGCGGCGATCTGCGGATCGGTCGCCGCCAGCCGGAGCAGTTCCGGGGTCTCGGGCTCGACCGGGATGGTCTGTACCACGACCGTGGCGTCGATGCCGTTGGCTCGCAGATCCGGGCGCAGCTCGTCGATGGTGAAAGTGCGGTTGAGTAGTGAGATATCAGCGGTCCACGGTTGATCGCGGACGGCCAGGTCCCAGATGTGATGGTGGGCGTCGACGCGCATGGGGTCACCAGCCGGGCTGTCCGTAGCCGATGCCGGGCGCGGTGGGCGCGCGCAGCATGCCGTCCGGGCCCACCGCCGGCTCGCGTACCACGGGATTGGTGTAGACGATGGACTCGTAGTATGAGGTGTTCGGGATGGCCATGCACAGATGGGCGTTGACCAGCCCCGGCCCGTGCACCTCGGAGCGTAGCTGGAAGCTGTCGGCCAGGTGGGCTATCCGCAGGGCGCCGGTGATGCCGCCCTTGTACAGGGCGCTGGTCCGCACATAGCCGGCCGCGCCGGCCGTGATGAAGTCCGCCATATTCAGGTGTGCGCCGTCGGAGGTCTCGCCGACGAGTAGCGGCACGGTGACGCGTTCAGCGAGCCAGCGGTACGAGGTCACGCTGAACTCCCGCATCGGCTCCTCGTACCAGGTGTAGTCGGCCTCGGCCAGCGCCTGGCCCACATAGACAGCATCGGCGAGGTCGAAGCCGGCGGAGCCGTCGTACATCAGCGGAACAGCATCGCCGACGTGTGCCCGCAGCTTCTGGCAGAGGTCGGCGTCGGCGCGGGCATCCCCCCAGGCGTGAAGCTTGATGCCGGCATAGCCGGCCTCCAGGCACTGGTTGGCGACGTCGAGGAACTCCTCGACGGTGGAGAAGGTGACCGTACTGGCGTAGGCGGGGAGTGCCTCGCGGTATCCGCCGAGCAGCCGATGTACGGGGAGTTTCGCAGCCTTCCCGGCGAGGTCCCACAGCGCGATGTCGACCAGTCCGAGCGCATAGATCGGAAACTCCTCGATCCGATCGAGCTCCCAGAGCCGGTGCCAGAGGAGCTCCCGCAGCAGCGGGTCGCGGCCGATCAGGTCCTGCCGGATCCGGCGCTCCACCAGGTCGGCCACGATCAGTCCGCGTCGGGTGTGTGCCTCCCCGATCAATCCCTCGTCGGTGTGGATCCGCAGGATGCCGCCGACCACGGGCTCCTCGGATCCGGGCAGTCCGGAGCGCCAGCGGAACGGCGGCTGTGCGGGGAGGTCGACGAGTTCGATGGTCACGTCGGTGATGTGCATGCTGGCCTTCGCATACGAGAGTGGTGGTGGCTGGTTCAGGCGGGGGGCGTGTCGTTGGCGAGCAGGCGACGCCTGATTTCCTGCTCGAACTGGTGCTTCGTCGTGTCGATGTGCTGGGCCATCAGTGTTGTGGCCAGCGCTTCGTCGCCGGAGGAGATCGCTTCGGCGATGGCCTGATGCTGGTCGGCAGCTGCTGTCAGCGATCCGCCGGCGACCCCGGCCAGGCCTATCGCGCTGACCTGCCGCAGGAGTCGGCGCACCGAGTCGACGCTGGAGGCGAAGAACATATTGGACGCAGCGGCCCCGATGCCGCCGTGGAAGTCCTCGTCGGCTCGGGTGAATGCCTCGAGGTCCGAGCGCTCCGCCGCCTCCGCCGACTGCTTCGCCGCTTCGCGGATGACCTTGACCTGCACGGGAGCGGCCCGCTGCGCCGCAAGCTGCGCCGCGATGGTCTCCACATGGAGGCGGAACTCGAAGAGCTCTTCCACCTGGCGCACGTCGGCCGGCAAGAACTGGGAGAACGGCTCACGCCACGAGGGCGCATCGGGTTCGGCTACGTAGATACCCCGCCCCTTCTGCACGGAGAGCCGCCCAAGCGCAGACAGGATCTTCACAGCCTCGCGGACGACTGTTCTGCTCATCCGGACCTCGTCCGCCAGGTCCTTCTCGGTGGGCAGCCGAGCGCCGGGCGGAAGCTGCTCCCGGACGATGTATTCGAGGATCAGCTCGGCCGCGATCTCGTAGCCAGGGCGGTAGCCGCCGTCCCCGGTGGACTGCTGCGGGGCGGGCGATGACTGGTCAGGCAGGGCCAACTCGGTTCCCTCCAATCGTTGCGGTGCGCGTGTCCCGTAGGGGACGTGTACCCGATGGGGACACGCGACAGCGATGAATGGTTCATATCTATTTAGTAGCAGGTGCTCAGTGAATCACAAGTAGGGTCTTGACGCGAGAGGATCTCGCACCCAGACTCGTGCCACCTTGAGACGACCGGCCATTCGCAGCTCACGGCGGCCCGATCGTCGACGACCGATCGAGGCGCGAGTCTGAGCAGGTGCGCCGTGATGGGCGGGAAGATGTCTCGGCCGGCTGGCAGCGCAGACCGAAGAACCTGATTTATCTGTCGTAGTCCGTGAGGCAGGGAGAGTGGACATGTACATGCTTACTCACAGAGCCTCCTGGGGAACCGCGCTCGCGGCCGCCAGACTGCTCCTCGGTAGCGCTGCCTGCGGCAGGAACGGCTCGTGGCGGGGTCCCTGATGGCGTCTGCGCCGGTGATCGTCTCCCTCCTCCTCCAGCGGCAATTCATCCAGGGCATCCCGCCCAGCGCGTCGGCTGGGTGAACACGGCTCCAAAGACCGGGCCTTACGAAATCACTTCGGGAAACCTTGTGCAACGTGTCGCACCCCGCTGACACGGGCACCTCGGCACCAAGAAATGAGACACCCGTGCGTACACAACGGCGTAGGACGCGGTACCTGATCCTGGGCTCCGTCGCCGCGGCAGCCCTCGCGCTCACTGGCTGCACTGCCGGTGCGCCCGCATCATCCGATTCCGGTGACGACGTCACCCTGACCTTCCTCGTCTCCGAGACCCCGAACCTCACTCCCGAGTACTGGGACGCCGCGATCAAGCGCGCGTCCGAGAAGGTGCCGGGAGTCACCATCAAGAAGGTGGTCGGCGAGAATACGCCGGCCTACGCCCAGCAGCTGTTCGCATCGGGCCAGGCGCCGGACATCTTCGCTACCGGCATCGCGAACGGCCTCGCACAGAAGGGCGAGCTCGCCGAGTACACCCGCGCCGAGCTTGAAGCCGCAGGCATCACCGACTTCACCTCCGGCACGATCAACGGCAAGCTCTACGGAATACCCACCAGCGCGCAGGCTATCCCGCTCGTCTACTACAACAAGGACCTGTTCGCGAAGGCCGGCATCAGCGCGCCGCCGAAGACCTACGCCGAGCTGCTTGACGACAGCGCGAAGCTGAAGGCCGCGGGCATCGCGCCGTTCGAGATCGGTGGCGGCGGCAAAGACACCTGGGCGACCGTGTTCACGCTGAACGCCACCGTGGCGGCAGACGTGCTGATCGCCGACCCCGCCTGGTTCGTGAAGCGCGAGAAGAACGAGGTGAAGTTCACCGATCCGGCATTCGTCGGCGCCGCCACGAAGGTGGCGAACCTCATGAAGGACGGCTACGGCGACCCCGACGCGATGACTCGTCCCTATGCGGACCTCGAGCAGGCGTTCCTCGGCGGCAAGGCCGCGATGTACCCGATGGGCTCGTGGTTCACCGCCGCCGCGGACAAGGCGAAGCGCACCGACATCGGCGTGTTCGGCTGGCCGAGCGACGGCGGCAAGGCCGCCATCCCCGTGGTTACCGGCCCGGGCATGAACGTGAATGCCAAGTCGAAGAACGTCGAGCTCGCCAAGAAGTGGTCTCTCGCGTTCGCGACCGACAAGAAGAACCTGGACGAGACCGTGATCACCGACGGCGGGATCACCTCGGTGAAGGGCTACAAGATCCCGGACGACGTCGGTCCGCTCTACAAGGAGATGGCGGATGGCTACGCCACGGCAGCGGCCGCCAAGGCCACGGTACCGGCCTGGGGCAACATCACCGGCGACGGTGCGCTGCCGCCCGGATTCAACGACCTGATGATCGCGGCCAACGTCGACCTGCTGACGGGCAAGAAGACGCCAAAGCAGTTCGCCCAGTACCTCGACAAGCAGTACGCGGCCGCGCAGAAGTAGTCACGGCTCACAGCGAGACGGGGATGCTGCCGACCATGCACGGCGCCATCCCCGTTCGTGAAGCCAGAACGGAAAGAACATGTTCTCCGCGCACACGCAGACCAAGCACGGGCTGATTCCGCGCAGTCCGCTCCATTTCCTCCTCTTCGCCGTGCCCGGCACCGCGCTCTACGCGACGTTCGTGCTCTGGCCGCTGCTGGTGGCGTTCTGGTCGAGCCTGACCAACGAGAGCGCCTACCGGGTCAGCACCTCGTTCGTATGGTTCGACAACTACGCCCGGCTGTTCTCCGATCCGGCGTACATGCAGACCCTCCGGAACACGGTGATCCTCACGATCATCAGCGCCATCGTGCCGAACGCACTCGGGCTCGCCATCGCGGTGCTGCTGGATCGGAGCGGGTGGGCCTTCAACGCGATGCGGGCCGTCTTCTTCATTCCCGTCATCCTCTCCTCGGTCGTCGTCGCGGTCATCTGGCAGCAACTGCTCAAGAATGACGGCCTGGTGAACTCGGCCCTGCGATCTTTCATACCGGATCCGCCCGGCTGGCTGTCCGATCCCGCGCTCGCGCTGTACAGCGTGGGCGGCATCGTCGCCTGGCAGGCGGTCGGCACGTGCGTGGTGCTGTATCTCGCGGGGCTGCAAAGCGTCCCCAAGGAACTGCTCGAAGCGGCAGCCATCGACGGCGCGGGCCCGGTGCGCCGCTTCTGGACCATCACCTGGCCGATGCTGGCGCCCTCCGTCACCATCATGACCGTGCTGTCGATGATCGGCGGCTTCAAGATCTACGACCAGGTGAAGGTGATGACGAACGGCGGGCCGGGCGTCGGCACCACGTCGACGCTCTCCTTCGACGTCATACGAACCGGGATCGACTCCGGTGCTATCGCCTACGGCGCCGCGAAGGCGGCAGTGATGTTCCTCATCATCGCGGCGATCTCGCTGCTCTCGATCCGGCTGATGCGCAAGCGAGAGGTGGACCTGTGATCACGGCAGAACCGGTCGCCGTCAACGAAGATCCGAGCCGCGCGCGTCGCAGGCGACGCAAGACCAGTGTCGACATGGGCCGCGCCGGGCTGACCCGCACGCTGGTCGCGCTGGTCGTCACGGTGATCTTCATCTATCCGATCTACCTGGTGATACTGAACTCGTTCAAGACGCAGGACGCCATCTACCGGTACCCCGGTATCCCCGCCGGGCCGCTGACGCTGCAGAACTTCATGGACGTGCTCACCCGCTCCGACGCGCTGTTCTGGACCGGCCTGATCAACAGCGTCCAGATCACCGTCATCGCCACTGTGATCTCGACCGTCGTCGCCGCGATGATGGCGCACTACATGGTGCGATCGACCAGTTGGTTCGCGAAGACGCTGTGGGTCGCCATCCCGCTCGGCCTGATGATCCCGCAGGCGACGACGCTGCTGCCGCTACTGCGCATGATGCGGGATCTCGGGCTGGTCGGCTCGGTGCCCGGATTGATCATCGTTTACGTCGCCGGGAATCTGCCGTTCGGGGTGCTGGTGTTCTCGGGATTCATGCGGACCATCCCCAAGGAGCTCGAGGAGGCGGCGGCCATCGACGGGGCGGGGCCCGTCCGCACGTTCTGGGCGATCGTGTTCCCGCTGCTGCGCCCGGCCGGAGCGAGCGTCATCATCTTCCTGGCGGTCGGCCTGTGGAACGACTTCATCACCCCGCTGATCATCCTGGGCCCGGCCAGCGGCAGCACGGTCACCGTCGGCATTTACCGCCAGATCAGCGAGCACGTGTCGAACTACGGCGCGGTGTTCGCCTTCATGGTGCTCGCCACGATCCCGCTCGTGATCCTGTTCATCTTCCTGCAGAAATACTTCGTGAAGGGACTGCTCAGTGGCGCCGCAAAGGGATGACGCCGTCATCGGAAGCACGCGAGACATCCGCCTGGCCGTGGTCGGCGCCGGAATGCGCGGCCATGCCTACGCGTCGGGGGCGGCCGGGATCCCCGGCGTCGAGATCGTCGCGGTGGCCGAGCCGAACCCGACCACGGTGGCCCGCTTCACCCGCGGATTCCCCGGCGCGCAGGTCTTCGGCGACTGGCGTGAACTCGCCGCGCAGCCGCGCCTCGCTGACGCCGTGATCGTCACGCTGCCCGATCAGGAGCACCGCGACGCGAGCGTCGCGTTCGCGGAGGCGGGATACGACATCCTGCTGGAGAAGCCGATCGCCACCAGCCCGGAGGACTGCAACGACATCGAGGCCGCTGCCAGCAGCAACAACGTCAGCGTGACGGTGTGCCACGTGCTGAGATACACCTCGTACACGCAGAAGCTGCGCGAGCTCCTCGACTCCGGAGCCATCGGCGAGATCATGCAGATCGAGCACCTCGAGCCGGTCGGGCATCTGCACTTCGCGCACTCATTCGTGCGGGGCAACTGGCGTCAGTCCGCCACCAGCCACAGCCTGTTGCTGGCGAAGTCGTGCCACGACATCGACTGGCTGCTCTACATCATGGGCCGTCCGGTGCAGCGGGTGACGTCGTTCGGATCGCTCGGGTACTTCCGACCCGAGTCCCGTCCAGCCGGGGCATCCGACCGCTGCGTGACATGCCCTGTCGAGTCGTCGTGCGCGTTCTCGGCCGTGCGGTTCTATCGCCGCGGCCTGGACAACCCGGGCTCGGCCGAGGAGTACAACGCGCTCGTCATGGCCGGCGAAGTGACGCCCGAGGCGATCGACCGGGCGCTGGAGACGGGGCCCTGGGGGCGTTGCGCGTACCTCTGCGACAACGACGTGGTCGACCATCAGACCGTCCAGCTCGAGTTCACCGACGGGCGGCTCGCGAGCTTCACGCTCTCCGCGTTCACCGAGGGGACCAACCGCAAGACGCGCCTCTTCGGCACCGCCGGGCAGATCACCGGCGATGGCCGGATGATCAGCGTCTACGACTTCTGCACGCTGCAAACCACGGTCTACGACACCGACGAACTGGGCTTCGACGCCGCGTCCGGGCACGGCGGCGGCGACCTGCGGCTCATCGAGGCGTTCATCTCGGCACTGCGGACCGCCTCGCCCGAGCAGCTCTCGACGAGCATCGCCCAGAGCATGGCGAGTCATCGGGTGGTGTTCGCCGCCGAGGAGGCCCGGCGCACCGGCACCGTCGTGTCGCTGCCCGCCGCGCCCGCGCGCCCCTGACCACCTGCGAGCCGGGCTGTGAAGATGCCGTTGCCGCCGGTTCCCGCGTGGATCCGGCCCTCGGCATCCGGCAGGACGCCCTTCCAGCGAACGGCACCCTGTTCGGCCGGGTGGACGTCCTGCCAGGAGTGACCGTCATCCTCGCTGCACCACACGAGCGAAGGCGTGCCCGTCCACCGCATCGGCTCGCTCACCACGACGATGCGGTCGCCGGCCACCGCGACGGAGGTGGCGTTCCTGGTCGCGTCCTCGCCCGGGACCCGCGTCCAACTCTCACCGCGATCGTCGCTGCGCCGCAGCCCCTCGCGCACGAACCCGGCATACAGCCGGCCATCGTGCAGCGGATCCGCGAGGACGTGCGAGAGCACCGACAGCCGTGAGCGCGCGAAGGGCAGGCCGGCGTCCGCGCGCACCCAGGATTCGCCGGCATCCTCGCTGCGATACAGCCCCGTCGTCCACTCACCGACGTACAGCAGACCGGGTCGGTGCGGGTCGCAGGGTGAGCGTCGCGCCGCCGTCGTGCGACCAGTGCACGCCGTCGCCGGCGGAGCCGCGCGCGGATCCCGATTACTCATGCCCGTCCTCCCACCGCGAATATCGCGCGCTCCGGTCCTCCCCTGCCGTCCACAGCTCGTCCGGTCCCGCCGGGGAACTCGACTGCCGGCACAGATCCTTCAGGTCCTTGCAGACCGTCAGAACGTAATCCGCGCTCATCAGCAGATCAGATACATCGAGCATGGTGCCCTGGATGTATCGATGTTTAATCAGAATTATTTCCTTGCTCCGTTGGAATGAATCTGATCTACTGACAGAGGGGATCTCCCGTCAAGCACCGCGTCTATCTCTCGGAGACTCCTGTGATCTCCACTCCTCCCCCTCTCGACGACGAGTAAGGACGCCAACGATGAAGAGACAGAGAGCCCGGAGCATCGCGACGGGAGTGCTTGCCGCAGCGGCTGCGGTCACCGCAGGCTGCCTGATGCCTGCGACGCCCGCACGGGCCATGCAGACCGGCGGCACAGCCCCTTATCTCAACCAGTGGCTGGTTTCCGGTCCGTTCACGGATCCTGTCGTGGACGGCGACCCGAGCGCTGTCGCCCCGAAGCTGGATGGGGCGGTACAGGCACCCTCCGGCACGGAGAAGTCCACCTGGCAGTATTTCGACGACCGGATCTTCAACCGGAACTACGACGACTACAACGATCTGATGGGCTACTTCGATGTGAAGCAGGGTCAGCCCACCGCCGGCAAGTGGGTCCTCGCCGCGACGTATGTCTACAGCCCGGCCGCCAAGACGGTGCAGTGGCAGGTCGGCGGATCCGGCGTCTACCGCCTCTTCGCGAACGATGCCCCCATCGGATCGCAGACCTCGGCCCCCGGCCGGCTGAGCAAGACCGGAAACCGCTACGCCGTGTCGCTCAAGGCCGGGTGGAACAAGCTGATCATCGAGATCCAGCACAAGAACCCCAGCTCGAACAAGAACTACCTCGGCTTCTACTCCCGCCTCTCCGACACGAGCGGCAACGAGGTGCCGGACCTCACCTACTCCGTGTCCGGCGGCACCGATCACGACCTGAAGATCGTCACGCGTGGCCTCGACATCGACAAGAAGGCGTTCGAGACCCGGAACGCGAACGTCCCCGCCAACGACTATCCCAGCAACGCCCTCCCCTACGCATATGACGAGAACCCATATGTCGGCATGGTGGCCACTATCGACGGAAAACGGAACAACTCCGGCATCGCGCCGGAGGCGTCCGCGTTCACTTTCCAGGCCTCCGGAGGCGCGCCCAAGTACACCTGGAAGCTTGCCGAGGGCGAGCTCCCTCCGGGATTGAAGCTCGCCGCGGACGGGCGCATCGAGGGAACCGTCGCCGACGGCGCTCACGGCGACAGCACCAAGGACTACGCCTTCACCGTCAAGGCCACCGATGCCGACGGTGCGTCAGCAACCCGGAAGTACACCATCACGGTCAGGAAGAACCCCGTCGACTGGTTCATCGACGGCAAGATGTCCGCCCTGTCGCACACGACCGGCACCATGCCGAACCTGTACGACCCGAACTACAACTACGACGAGTGGGCCAGGACCGCGAAAGAGATGGGGATGACGACGCTCTCGACGGAGAGTCTCCAGAACACGGTCTACTACTGGCCTTCCCCGAACGCGAACCTGACCCCGGACAACAGCAACAAGATGTTCAAGTACGGCGCTCTCTACAAGGCTGCGGACGGCAGCTGGCGGGTGCACGACCGCGTCCAGCAGGCGAAGGAGGCTGCGGAGCGCTACGGCCTGAAGTTCGGCGTCTACCTGTCGTCCGCATACGAGGGGCGCGAGACCCCGGAGAGCGATATCCAGAACCTGGTCGCGCGGTACAACCCGTGGTACGTGTTCGTTGACGGCACACCCCAGTCGTACTCGAACACCGACGTCGCGTGGAGCTCGGCGCGCAACTACAACGACCGCGTGCTGATCGACGCCAACCCTGACGCGCAGACCGGTGACCAGGACATCACGCTGTACGAGCGCCCGTTCTGGAACAGCGAGCCGTACAACGACGGCGGCTGGGCCGCCGGCGTCCTCCCGCAGGGCCGCAAGGTCGCCCACGAGGAGTGGAACGATCCGTACACGACCGCGCTCGACATCTGGACGCAGTACGCGAAGGGCAATGAGCGGGACGCCTGGAGCGAGGCGGCCAAGGAACTCATCAACCAGTACGGCCACGGCTACGTGATGAACTACGACTCGTCGATCACGGTCACCCGCGGCATGGACAACTTGAGCAGCAACCTCGACAACGACAACATCTTCTCGATGGTGCCGATCTCGTCTCAGCAGCTGTCCGACATGCGGCAGGGCATCGTCTCGTGGATGACGAACAAGGGCGGCCCCGATCTGCACGAGTCCCTGTACGGCACAACGCCGTACACCCTGGACTACACGCGCAAGCCGGGATGGTACGACGATCCGCAGAAGGCGATCGCACACGGACAGGGTCCCGACTGGGGTTACGCAATGTCTCGCGACCAGTTCGTGTACCTGCACATGATCAAGAACCAGATCGCCGGGACGGCCAAGTCCGGATTCACCGGTCAGGCCCGGATGAGCGGCATCGGCCCGTTCACGGCCCCGGTCGACAAGATCGAATGGCTGAACGAGGGCAAGTCCCTTCCGTTCACGTCGACGAAGGCCGGCGATGCCTACTACGTCGACATCGACACGTCGATGGTCAAGACGGATCCGATCGACACCGTGATCAAGGTGACGACGAAGAGCAAGGCGCGCAGCTATTCGCTCAGCAGCGTCAAGGCGTTGAGTAGCCAGGAGGATCCGCGCTACCTGCAGCTGCGAGCCGAGGCGTACATGAACGGCTTCGCCAACGTGCTCGCGCCGGCAAAGATCACCTACAGCAGCGACAACGAGTCGGTCGCGTCCCCCAGCGGGGCGAGCGGGAAGATCTGGGCGAAGCAGGACGGCACCGCGACGATCACCGTCACAGCGACGTACAAGGACGGCGTGCACGATCCTCAGGTCAGGACCGACACCTACCCGGTGGTCGTCCGACGCGGGGCGATCTCGCCGGACCTCCCGCTGAGCGGCGTATCGATGAGCACCGGCGGCGCCGGGTTCTGGAAGGAACTGCAGGCGCGTCAGCAGGTTCCCGTAACGTTCGAAGGGTTCACCGAGAAGGGCGGATCCGTCGACCTGCTGAATCCGCCGAAGGTCACCTACCATTACGCAACCGTCGACGGCCGCCGCGACATCCCGACCGGCAAGATCGACATCAAGGAGGTCTCGGCCGACAAGGTGCCGTTCGCGGTCAAGGACGGCGTCCTGCAGGTGACCGGCACGGTCGACCGCTCGACGATGTACGGCTACTGGGCCGAGATCACCGTGAACGGCAAGACCTTCACCACCAGCCGCAACTTCGTCAGCGTGCTCCCCGACGCCAACGCCGCCAAGGGCATCGTGCCCGAGGTGTCCGTCGATCAGGATCACGCCAAGGCGCTCTCCGACGGCACCATCAACGACGCATCCGGCGCCAACGCATCGAAATGGACGATCCCGGCCGGGCAGGACGGCAGCATCACGTACGACCTGAAGTCGCTGCAGGACCTCGCCCGGGTGAACGTGTTCTTCAACCATCGGATGCCGAACGCGGACAACGTCACGTACACGAACGTGCCGAAGCAGGTGAAGATCGAGTACAGCAAGGACGGGCAGGACTGGACCACGGGAACGCAGACCAGCGAGCTGTCCGGCGGCGGCCTGCCGACATCGAGGAACACCAAGGCCGTTCCGAAGAACGACACCACGCTGTACGGCTGGGAGCAGGACGGGCTGTATTACAACTACCCCGTCGATCCAGCGCACGCCAGCGTGCAAGCGCGCTACGTTCGGGTCTCGTTCCCCGGCGGCGGCCAGGACGGCAAGCCCGTGGACATCCTCGAAGTTCAGGCGCACTCGCTGCGCGACCGCACCCAGCTGAGCAGCATCACGCTCGACAGCTCGGTCGGCGCGGACAGAACATCCGCTAGCGTCGGCGTGCGCGGCAAGTCCTTCCTGGGCGAGGGGCTGGATCTCTCACCCCGCGACCTCGCCCTCCGAAGCGAGAACCCCGCCGTCGCGACGATCGACGCACGAGGAGCGATCGCGGCTGCAGGGCCAGGGCGCACCAGAATCACGGTGGACGCCGTCCGCAACGGATACCGGGCCGGCGCCTTCTTGTACGTGGACGTGGACTCGGAGGGGCGCATCTCCTTCCCGACGTTCCTCAGATCGGCGGCCTTGAAGCTGAGCGCCGGCGAGATCCGCGTCGGGGCTCCGATCGTCGCCACGCTCGAAGGAGTCATGGACAGCGGCGCGAAGGCCAACCTGTCGAAGGCCGAGGTCTCATACGCCTTCAGCGATAGCAGGCTGAAGCAGGTTCCCGGAAGCGACGTGATCGTGCTGACCAAACCTGTCACCGGCTCGTTCACGGCGACCGTGGATGCAACGGTGACGCTGGATGGAGTGACCGTCCGCACCGGAACGCAGACGATCAAGGCCATCGGCGACAACCTGGCAAGTCTTGCCGCTGTGACGACCTCGTCCGTGCGCGATCGGTCCGGCAATCCGGACGGGAACAATCAGGACCCGCGGTACATGGGCACGAAGGCGACAGACGACGATCGAACAACCGCGTGGGCTGCCAAGAAGGTAGATGCCACGCCCTGGATCACATTGACGTTCCCCCGTCCCATCCAGATCGACAGAGTGAATCTCGTCGACCGCGGTGCGCTCGTCGATCACGCCGGCGAGGGCCTGCTCGAATGGGAGGGCGGCAGCCGGATGGTGACCGACATCAAGTGGGAGGGCCAACCGGACAATGTCGTGAAGTTGGACGCTCCGATCACCACGTCCTGGATCAAGTTCACCATCGACCCGAACAAGACGTACGACAACGTCACGCCCGGCGGCGAGAGCGGATTGGTCGAGTTCCAGGTGTACGGACCGCAGACTGAGCGCGCCGTCGTCGGCACGGCCTCCGTCGCGGTCGACACGACTGTCGGACAGCTCCCGTCCTTGCCTGCAGAGGTGAACGCCGTCTACACCGACGGCGCCACCGACACCGTCTCCGTCAGCTGGGACCCGGTGTCAGCCGCGGACGTCGCCAAGGAGGGCTGGTTCGTTGCGACCGGCACCATCGGTGGCACGTCCGTGAAGGCGAAGGCCATCGTGACGGTTCGCCCATAGCGGAACGCCGGCTTGTGCCCGGTGTGGCCCCCGCGGGCGGCGCCGGGCACAAGCCGTGTCCAGTTCGCACTGCGAACTGGTTCGATGGAGGCACAGCCGCACAGCAATCGGCACACCGGAGGGAGATCACGCGTGACATCAGCCGCCTCAGCTTGGCGTTTAACCTCGCCGGTTCACTCGACCCGCTGATCTCGTGTTCTTCGAGGGACAGCAGGACGGCCGTTCTTCACGCTTCGACGTATCGAGCAACGTCGCGTGAAGGATCGGCCGCTGGTGAAGAGTCTCGCTCCTGCAGGTACCGCTGACGCCGCGCTGGGCGTCCTGTCCCACTTTCGTGTCGCGTTCTACGACTTCCTGTACAGCCGTGCGGACGCGCTCTTCGAACTCACCGACGCGATGCTGTGCGCGGACGGGCCGGTGAAAACCCTGGTCGAGCTCTCCTTGGCGGTCGAGAACCGGCGCGGGCACGGTGCGCTGTACGCGGCCCTGGACCGTGGCCGGCTGGAGCCAACACGGTTGCGCCGCGCGCTGGCAGGCCTGCCGCTGCCGAAGGCGGCCGACGGGCGGATCGTGCTCGCCGTGGACGTGTCGCAGTGGCTGCGACCCGACGCTCTCACCAGCGGCGACCGGCTCTTCTGTCACGTCTACGGACGCGGCAACCGCAGCTCGGACCAGCTGGTGCCCGGCTGGCCCTACTCCTTCGTCGCGGCCCTGGAGTCCGGCCGCACCTCCTGGGTCGCTCTCCTGGACGCGGTCCGCCTGGGCCCGGCCGACGACGCGACCACCGTCACTGCTGCCCAACTCCGCGATGTCATCGAGCGGTTGACGACCACAGGTCACTGGAGTCCGGGCGATCCGGACATCCTGATCGTGATGGACTCCGGCTACGACGTCGCCTACCTGACCCACGCTCTCGCCGACCTGCCCGTCGTGCTGGTCGGGCGCCTGCGCTCGGACCGGGTCATGCTCCGCGACCCCGGCCCCGCCCGGCCGGGCCCCAGGGGCGGGCGCCCCCGCAGACACGGCGGCGTCCTCACGTTCAAGAAGCCCGACAGCTGGCACGAGCCCGACGTCCCGACCGCCATGGACACCACCCGCTACGGCACGGCCACCGCGACGGCCTGGGACCGGATGCACCCCCGACTCAGCCACCGCGGACCCTGGCTGAACCATGCCAAGGAAGAACTCCCCGTCCTACAGGACACGTTGATCCACCCGCAGGTCGAGCACCTGCCCGCTGACCGTGACCCGAAACCGGTCCGGCTCCGGTGCTCGGCCACCGCCGCCGCACCGGCGGACGTCGACCGCTGGTGGCAGTCCTTCCCCCGCCACTTCGACCTGGAGCACACCTTCCGGCTGATGAAACCAGACCCTGGGCTGGATCGCCCCGAAGGTCAGGAATCCCGACACGGCCGACCTGTGGACCTGGCTGATCATCGCCGCCCACACCCAGCTCCGCCTCGCCCGGCCCCTCGCCGAGGACCTCCGTCGCCCCTGGGAACGGCCCGCGGCGCTGTCACGTTGTTGGGGGTCACACTTCAGACCCTGGAGCCGGACTCTGGGCGGTGTCCTTGCGGACCCACGTGCGCAGCGTCTCCCCGGTGATCCCGAGCTCCGCGGCCACCGCTGCCTACGTGTGCTCGCCACCGGCGGCTCGATACAACGCAACGGCGTACTTCCGAAACTCCTCCGAGCATGGAGACTGGCGTCCCACCTGGACATCCCTTCCTGGACCTTCAAGATCCATTGTCAGAGTATCCACTCCAAAGGTTCAGCCTCAGGGCTCCCGTGACACCACCACCGGTGGCGTCCACGACAGATGGCCTTCGGCCACCAACTCTGCTGCCAGCACCTCGGCCTCCCCCTGACGAGACCGCGCCGAGGCGGGATCCAGCATGATGCGGGTTGCCGGTGTGAGCTTCGTCGTCACCGCGCCCGCCTCGAACTGCTGCACCGTCGGCAGGACAGTCGGCGGCCCGCGTGGGTGGCCACAGGCAGTGGGGCGGCACTGGCAACCGCGCTTCCGAAGGCGCTCACCGGGGCGCCGGTCAGGATCGGGAGCGACAGACCAACAGCTAAGGGCTGTCGCCATCAGTCTCGATTCGTCAGCGCCGGCTGCTGCCCTGGGAGTAGTGCCGATCATCTGGCGCCAGGCGGCTTGGCGTTCGGTCATCTCGGCGCGGTAGTCAGCAGCGGGCAGGAGATCGCGGTGGGGGCGGAAGTGGAGTGAGATCCGGGAGGGTATGGACAGGAATCACTGGGCCGTGCCGACGCTGCGGAAGCCTTCCATCGCGTACTCACGCTGCCGCGAGGGCAGATGCGAGTTCTCAGCGCGGTTGTTCAGATACTTCGAGGACCGGTGCTCCACGGAGGGCATCACCTGCCGGTGGGGCGGCGCCGTAGGAGCGGAGCTTGTCCGTCACGATCACCCTCGGCACGTACTCCACCCCTTTTGAGGAGCTTGCGGAAGAAACACCCGGCGGCTCTCATACCGTGCTTGTCGGTCACGAGGATGTCCAGCACGTTCAGATCATCACACCCCCCGCCACTCAACCTGACAGAGCCCTCCGAAGTGTTCGCAATTCCCGTACGCACGACGGCAAAAGGCCCGACGGTGCCACGGGCGCCCGACGCTGTGTGCGTATCTGTGGATCACATGCGGAACGGAGCGACCAACCCAGGGCGGACAACAGTGCTTTCGCTGTGGGAACGCCCAAGCCCGGTGACGGTCTGAAGGACGCGGGCGAAGAGCCTGACTCATCTCGGCGAGAAGGACTCTTCACCTGACAAGTACCATAAACATCAGGAAGCACCGGAGGCAATAAGCCGCAACAATAATGCCCAATTTATACAGGTTCACCCGGATTTGACTGAGCGAAGATCGCCAAATCCTTGAGTCATAGTTCCAGAAATTACTCAGACTATTGACAGACACTGCGGTGCTTGATGTCCTCTGAGGAGTCGCGTTCGACCGCGCTCAAACTTCAACAACTTCCCGTACAAACCAATGCGCGTGGCCTGCCCATGAAGGAGTACGGATGGCGAAAACCATGCGCGGCCGGCTGGCCACGTCCGCTGCCAGCCAGGACAACCAGGTCGGGGCGAACCCGCACTCGGCTGGAGCAGTTGGAGCTTCCTGCGGCCGCGGTCGGGTCGGAACGTCGTGGCGGGCAGCGCCTCGCCGGGCAGAAAGGCCTGCAGCAGCGCGGTATACAGCTGCGGCCGACCGCAGATGGCGTGGTCGACGCCCTGGACGACGACGAGCCGGGAGTCTAAGAATCATCGGATCCCTGCTCGCCGTGCTGCTGTGCGGTGCGGTACTCACCGCACCGGCCTCAGCCGCGACCCCCGCTCCCGAGTCCGCAGCTGCCGCGGCGGCCGGCCACGGGCTGGCTCTCACCCCTCCGACGGGCTTCAACAACTGGAACTCGACCAACTGCCGGGCCTACTTCAACGAGGCCATAGTCAAAGACATCGCCAACATCTGCGTCGAGAAAAGCCTCAAAGGCGCCGGCTACGAGTACGTCAACATCGACGACTGCTGGGCGCTGCCGCAGCGCGATGCTCAGGGCAAGATCGTCCCCGACCCGGTGCGTTTTCCGAACGGCATCAAAGCCTTGGCCGACTACGTCCACTCCAAGGGCCTGAAGTTCGGGATCTACACCAGCGCCGGCGGCTGGCATCACCACCGCAGTTGACGCCTGGTCAGAGTGGTTTCTTCGCCTCTACCACCTGCCCGCCCGCCTCTTGAGCACGTCTGCCCGCCGCTTGCTGCGGATCGAGGCCACCTGGCGCTAGGCGAAGGCGTTCGCGACCTGCCGGCAGAGGCTCACCACGCTCCCGGCAGTCACTTGACCACAGCGAATCGCCGGACGCGAGCTGACGGTCACTCTCGCAATCCCGTAATGGCGAAGCACCGAATAGTCACTGATGGAAGAAGGGTCCTCGACAGTGAGCAGACGATATAAGAAGATGGTATATCTCCTGGGAGTGATGATAGTCGCATCACTCCTGCTTGGTGTACCCGCAGCGAAGCAGGCAAACGCTCAGCAGGTGGCGGGGAGCGCTCCGTTCATCAACTCGTGGCTGGTGTCGGGTCCGTTTGATTCGCCGGTCGTCGACAAGCAGTATGAATGCGAAGCCGGGACGCCACCGGTCGACGGGAAAACGAAGATCACCCCGAGGACCGGTGAGTCGTTGGGCTTCGGCGACGAAGGCAGAAAGTGGGAGTACTTCGACGACCGTATCTATAACCGGAACTACGACGACTACCAGGATCTCTACGGGTACTACGCCGTCAAGAAGGGCGTCGACACGAGGAACAAGTACGTGTACGCGCACACGTACATCTACAGTCCGGTCGAGCAGCAGGCATATTTCAACGTCGGGGCGAGCGGTTCATACCGGCTGTATGTGAACGACAGGTGTCTGACGGGCCCAAGCACTCCGGTGGAGGTGCAGAAGGATCTGACGAAGCAAGCAGTCCGGCTGCAGGCAGGCTGGAACAAGCTGATGATTCAGATCAAGCACACCTACACGGAGGACGTGAATTCAAACGGTGTGCCGATTGCCAAGGACCAGAACGTATCCTACCTCGGGTTCTACGGCCGGGTGGCGGATCAGGCCGGTAACAAGATCAACGGTCTGGTCAATTCCGTGACAGGGCCGTCGGGAAACCTGCAGATCGTGTCGCAAGGACTCTCGACTGACGATGCGATCGGCACTCCGCTCCCGAAGGCCAACATGCCGATCGGCTACAAGGAATGGCCGTACGTCTGGAACAAGTCGGCGGCCAGCAACAAGTACGGCGTCGCCGCTTCGGCTTTCCAGTTCATGGCTGCCGGTGGCGCGCCGGGCTATACGTGGAAGATCGTCGACGGGAAGTTGCCTGATGGTCTGAAGTTGAACCCTGACGGATCCATCGCGGACGGATTGGTCGACGGGAAAGTCGATCTGAACAGCACCAAGGGCATCATCAGCGTCAACACCAACCCAGGCGACTATCACTTCACTGTCCAGGTGGCTGACAGGGAAGGGAACACTGCTTCAAAAGACTTCACCATCAGGGTGAAGGAACGTCCCAACAAGTGGTTCGAAGAAGGCAGGGTCGGCGCATTGACCCATGCCGCCCCAACTTACAACTACTACGTGGATCCAAACTACTCCGTTGATCGATGGGCAGCTAGAGCGAAGCGTCAAGGGCACTCGCTGGTGTCGGTCGAAGCGCTACAGCAGAACTATAACTGGCCGTCCAAATTCGCAGATCCGAAGCATATCAGGGCAGAATATGTTCCAAAGGATGAAAACGGCAAAGTAGTAGACGGGCTGAAGCAGTTCGAGCAAGCAGTAAAACGTCACGGCATGAAATTCGGCTTGTATTATGCAACCGAAGGTGGCGGTTTGCAGCATTTCTCCACTGATGTGTTCGTGCAGAATGTGGATGACCTCATGCACCGTTACGGTCCGGAATACCTGTACTTCGACGGTCCGCAGGCAATGCCCAATGCCAATTTCGACGTGATGTACAGCGTGATACGCGATTACAGTGATGGCATCATTGTGAACTCAAACGCCTGGGGGGCGGAGTACGGTGATCCGGATCTGAGAACCGAAGAGGCGTCTGGTATCTATGCCAGTACGCCGGCAAATCATCTTCTGAAGCGGACCCCCATGGAACCGTGGAAGATGATCCACACTAAGAACATGATGTCGCCGTATTACGGTAAGCGCGACGACTTCAGGCAGGTCTCGAAAGAGATGCTGAGTAATGCCGGTCGGGGCAGTGTCGACAACAATGATCAATCGGTTATCGACAGCCGGGGACCGAACTGGGACTCTCCCCAAGAGATCGCCACGAGGTACCCGAAGGCTGTCCAGGAGTTCATCGATGTAAGGGAAAACCTCGCCAACTGGTTCGGGCCGGAGCATGGGCCGGAGCGGCACGAGTCCACGACGGGCACGACGCCGTACTTCCTGGCGGGCTACGGCTACGAAGATGATGGTCGAGGGAATTATGAGAAGTTCGCTCGTCCCAACAGCACGACGGGTCCGCAATGGGGATACGCGACCGCCAGGGACAACAACATCTACCTGCACATCATGAAGGGGCCGGACGGCAAGAAGGGCTTCGACGCGATTACCGACAAGTCCTTGACCATCCGTCCGATCAACGACCGGGTGACGTCGGTCAGATGGTTGAACAGCGACGTCCCGGTCACGTCGTTCAGCCAGAAGGGTGACAGCCTGACCATCAACCTGGCCGATGTGCAGGAAGATCCGGTCGACACGATCATCAAGATCGTGACCGACAGTCCTGAGCGCAAGTACAAGCTGACCAACATCGACGTGACCAGTGAGCAGCTGGCGCCGAAGGTATTGAAGGTCAAGGCCGAGGGCTACATGACGTATCCCGCGCTGAAGGCCAAGCTTTCGGACGTGACCTACAGCAGCGCGAATCCTGAGGTAGCGACGGTTGAGCCCAGTGGAATCGTGCATCCGGTGTCGGACGGCTCCACGAGCATCACGGTACGAGGCACTCATGAGGGCGTGACCGAACAAGGCACGTTGAAGGTGACGGCCAAGGACGGCCTCGTCCATGTCTCCGACATGATCGGCGCATCGTTGCTGGTGGAAGGGAAAGAGACCTACGGTGAGTTCGGCCTGAACGACGGGCTCAAGTACGAGCTGGAAGGCAGGTCGGCCACAGGCGGGCCCATCGGCTTGGATGCGGCACGGATCAGGTGGCATGGCGGCATCGTCGATCTGGCCGGCGGTGACAAGTACAAGCCGGTCGCCATCAAGGAAGTGGACACGTTCGCGTTCAAGAAGGGCAAGATCATCACCCCGCAGGTCGACGCGCCCACGAGGGGAGTCGTCTGGGCGGACGTGACGCTGGACGGTAAAACCTTCACGACGAACAGGGTCTTCCTGGACCTGCTGCAGTACCGGAACCTGGCGAAGGGCGCCGAAATCACTGCCGGCCAGCAGCAGGATGCGGTGTCGAACCTCACCGATGGCAAGCTCATCGACGCCGACCACAACGATCAGTCGAAGTGGTCGGTGCCAGGAAACGAGAAGGCCTCGATTCAATTCAAGCTTCCAGCGAAGTCCGAGATATCGAACATCGACATCACCTTCAACACGCTGGATCAGCGGTACATCAAAACACCCAAGACAATCAAGATCCAAACCAGCGACGACGGCGTGACCTGGAATGATGCCAGCACCGTCAACGGGCCCACCGGCAGCGCCTACTTCGGGTTCTACAACCAGTACCCGCTGAGCGCACAGGCCCAGTACGTGAAGCTGGTGTTCGACGGCGGCTCCAACGGGTCAACGACCGACCTGCTCGAGGTAGCCATCAACGGAGGCCGTCTGCGGCCGAAGACGGCCCTGACGGTGACCCCGACCGAGGCGGATGCGCAACCGGGCCGCGCCGTCGACCTGAGTGGCACGTTCGCTATGTCGGACAATGGGTGGGCGCCCGCGAACACGCCGATCACCGACGTGGAGCTCAGCGTGACGCCGCCCTCCGGGTGGCAGGTCGACGGTGCGACGGTGTCGAAGCCGTCTATGCAGAGCGGTTCGTCCCTCGAGGGCCGGTGGGCCATCACGCCACCGGAGAAGTTTGACCCGGGGTATGTCGACGTGCCGATCGTAGCCACCTACCATTTCCGATTCCCCGATGATTCGGTGGACCACGTGGTGCGTGTGGAGCGGTCAGTCCGGGTGTTCCTGCCGCCTACCACCCCCACCCCGAGCGGAACCGCGTATCTCAGCGACCTGCCGTTCCTGAGCGAGTCCAATGGGTGGGGCCCGGTCGAGCGTGACAAGTCCAACGGTGAGGACGACGCCGGCGATGGAGCAACCCTGACTCTCGACGGGAAGACGTACGCCAAGGGCCTTGGGGTGCACGCGAACAGCGAGATCACCGTCTGGCTCGGCCGTGCTTGTCGCACCTTCCATGCTGAGGTTGGTATCGATGACGAGAAGGCCCAGAGCGGATCGGTGGCGTATCAGGTGCTCGGCGATGGCCGGGTAATCGCCGACACCCCCGTCGTCCGCGGCCCCGACAATGCCCGCTCCGTCGATGCCGATGTGACGGGGGTCAGGATACTGACGCTGCGGGTCACCGACGGCGGTGACGGCAACGGCTCCGACCACGCCGATTGGGCCGACGCCCGGGTGGTCTGCGACTGAGCCACCCGCCGGTCCGTTCTCACCCGCACAGTTGGCCACATGCTGCCACGGGAGTCAGATCCGCGATTCCCACCAGTGCTCTCTGCACATCATCCTCAGCGCACGTAGACCGCAGGTCGGGCGCATCGCGGCAGACCCAAGGGCTATCAGGCCGAGGATGATGTGCAAAGGAACGCCCGCCATCTGCGCGGCACCGGCAACTGACCCACCGCCCGCGTGTTGCCTTCCCCGGGCGGGGAAGGCAACACCAGTCTCTTAT